>JAFNGP010000150.1 GCA_017885175.1 bacterium | reverse complement strand
GTTCGTCGTCGGGGCGCTGCTGCCGGGACTCGGCGGGATCACGCTCGGCGGCACGAGCCTCCTCATCGTCGTGAGCGGGGTCGTCGAGACGCTGAAGCAGCTCGAGGCGCAGCTGCTCCGGAACGTCCGCGTCGCGTTCACGGCCCAGCGAAGCAACGTGAAGCATCTCGGGGCCGTATACGATCTCTCCCGGCAGTTCGGATTTCAGTTCACGACGTCCGTCGCGCAGAACTCGGATTTCTATTTCTCCACCGCGGGAAACCAGACGGTCGATCCGCTGGATCTCTCCGCCGAGCTAACGTATGTGATGCGCAAGGAGCTCCTGAGCCTGAGCCCCAAGCGATGGCTGCGGGCGTATTTTTACGCGGGCGTTCTCGCGTACAACGTTTCGAAGGAACGGATTCTTCCCTGCCGCGCGGGGCGCGATTCGTTCTTCATGGATCCGGCCGGATTCGTCTATCCGTGCCTCACGATCAACAAGGCGATGGGAGATATCCGGACTCGGGCCTTCGATGACCTATGGGGAGGGGCCGCGGCGGAGAGTGTGCGTTCCGAAGTGGATCTTTGCCGACAGCCCTGCTGGATGATCTGCACCGCGCGCACCGCGATGATGCGGCGGCCTCACGAACCGGCGACGTGGATCCTCTCGAACTGGATCAGGATCGCGGCGGGGAAAAAGGTGAGATGATGCCGGCGGCGGTTGCATCGAGGCGGGAACTCGACGGGGAACGTCTGAGGATCGCGATGATCGGTTCGCGGGGATTGCCGCTCGTGTACGGCGGCATCGAACGGCACGTCGCCGAAATAGGTTCGCGGCTCGCGGAACGGGGCCACGAGATAACCGTTTTCGGGAGAAGACCCTTCAGCGCCGGAGGGGAGCACCGCGGGATGCGCATCCGCGTTCTGCCGTCGATTCCGACGAAGAACCTCGAAACGGCGTCGAACACCCTCGCCGCGGCGCTTCGCGCTCTCTTCGAGCCGTTCGACGTCGTCCATTTCCACGGCGTCGGGCCGTCGCTCTTTTCGTGGATCACGGCCGCGCGCGGGGTGACGACGGTCGCGACGATCCACGCGAGCGATTACCGCCAGTCGAAATGGGGACCCGCGGCGCGCGCGCTGCTTCGCCTCGGCGAGCGGACCGCGGTCCGCCGCGCGCACGCGGCGATCGCGGTGTCGAGGATCATGGCGGCGGAGCTCGAAGGGAAGTACGGCCGCCCCGTCGTCTATATTCCGAACGGAGCGGATCTGCGGGAGGTGCCTCCCTTCGCCGCGGCGGGGGATCTCGGGCTCGAGAGCGGAAGGTACATTCTCGCCGTCGGGAGGTTCATCGTCGAGCGCGGATTCCATACGCTGCTCGAGGCGTTCAGGGGCGTGCCGACGGAGTATCGGCTCGTCATCGCGGGAGACGCCCGTTTCGAGGAGGCTTACGAGAGGCGTCTCAAGCGGATGGCCGACCCGCGGGTCGTGTTTCCGGGATACGTTTCAGGGGCGCTCCTCGACGAGCTTTACGCCCATTGCGCCTTCTACGTCCTTCCCTCCACGGTCGAAGGGCTGCCGATCTCTCTTCTCGAGGCGATGAGCTTCTCCCGCCCGGTGCTTGTGAGCGACATCCCGGAGAATCTCGAGGTGTCAGGCGGGATCGCGCTCACCTTCGCGCGCGAAAACGCCGCGGATCTCTCCCGCGCGCTCGCGCGGATGCTCGCCATGGAGGAGGCTGAACGGCGGCGATTGGGCGCAGCCGCCCGCGAACGGGTCGCATCCGGATACACCTGGGACCGCGTGACGGACGAGGTCGAGGCGCTTTACCGGCGGCTCGTGAGCGCCCGCAGGGGCGCGCGATAATCGTGCCCCGACCGCATCCGGGCCAACGGCAATTTTTATTGACACTCCCCGCGTTTTCTTGTTAGTTAGGGCGGGATCGGGCACGCCGCGTGCAGCACGGCGCGAGGTGTTGGAATGGCGGGACGAAGCGCGGCGACGCGCATGGCATCGGCAGGAGCAGGGACCTTTGTCCTCCTTTTGCTTTTGGCGGGATGCGCCCCGCGCGAAATGGCGAAGGGAACGCGCGGAGCGGGAACGCCGCAGGATGACGGGGGCGGGGCGAAGAGCGTCGAAGGGGCGCGGGACACCGTGGCCGGCGCCCGCGCGTCGTACGACATCGAGGATGAGATGCCCGAGAAAAGCCCCGAACGGCCGGCACAGCTCATAGAAAGGCTCGAGCCGGTCAGATCCGACAGCATCAGCGTGCAGGATGTCGCCGTGGAAGAGGCGCCGAAGCAACGGTACGACGTCGGATATCGCATTCAGGTTTTCGCGTCCGGCGATCGCGCCGCGGCCGAAAAGATCAGGGAGAGGATCGTTTCGGAAACGGGAATGAGCGCGTATCTCGAGTACGAGGAAAATCTCTACAAGGTGCGCGCGGGGGACTTCGCCGAGCGCAAGGACGCCGCTCAGGCCCGATCGAAGCTCGCGGGAGCGTTTCCCGGCAGCTGGATCGTGAGAACCACCATTCGCAGATAGCACCGGAATTCAAAGGGGAAAGGAGTCGAGCGCGAGATGCCTGAGTTGCGCAAAGACGTAATCACGGGGAGATGGGTGATCATCTCGACGGAGCGGGGCAAGCGGCCTATCGAATACAAGATGGAGAAGCGCCCCGCGATCGGGGGATTCTGCCCGTTCTGCGACGGCAACGAGGATAAGACCCCTCCCGAGGTGCTCGCGTACCGGAACCCGCAATCGGCCCCCAATTCGCGGGGATGGAAGGTGCGGGTCGTGCCGAATAAATTTCCGGCCCTCCAGATCGAGGGGGATCTCGACAAGCGCGCGGAGGGAATCTACGACACGATGCGGGGCGTCGGCGCGCACGAGGTGCTCATCGAATCGCCGCAGCATCTCACGCAGCTTTCCGACCTTTCGAAGGAGCACGTCGAGAGCATCTTCTGGGCGATCCGCGACCGGTGCATCGACCTCAACAAGGATCCGCGCTTCAAGTATATCCTCGTGTTCAAGAACAGGGGGGAGGAGGCGGGCGCCTCGCTCGAGCATTCGCACATACAGCTCATCGCGACTCCGATCATTCCGAAACGCGCGATAGAGGAGCTCGACGGCGCGCAGTTCCACTACAAGCTCAAGGAACGCTGCATATTCTGCGACATCATCAAGCAGGAAATCGAGACGAAGAAGCGCATCATATTCATCAACGACTTTTTCATCGCGATCGCGCCCTATGCGGCGCGTTTTCCTTTCGAAAGCTGGATTCTGCCGATCAAACACGTTTCCGCTTTCGAGAAAACGGGCTCCGATTGGTTTCCGCAGCTCGCCGATATGATGAAACTCGTTCTCAAGAGGATCGACGAGGTTCTCGACGTTCCTCCTTTCAATTTCATCATCCATACGGCTCCCTGCAAGACGCCCGATCTCGAGTATTACCACTGGCACATCGAGATCATGCCGAAGCTCACCCGCGTCGCGGGATTCGAATGGGGGAGCGGGTTCTATATCAACCCGACCCCGCCCGAGGACGCGGCGGAGGCGCTTCGCAACCATACGGGACAGCCTGAACAGAAGAACTCATGACAAAGGACTGACGACATGGCGAAGAGAGAGCTGAATCTTGTTCTCGTGACGACCGAGATCGTCCCCTTCTCGAAAGTCGGCGGGCTCGCCGACGTCATGGGGGCGCTGCCGGACGAGCTCGAGAAGCTCGGGGTGTCCGCGAGCGTGTTCACGCCGCTCTATGCCTCGATCGATCGAGCCGCGTTCGGCATCAAACCGGAGGCCGGCCTTCCCATGCTCGAAGTGCGCGTCGCCGGAAATCTCGAACGGTTCCGCGTCTACTCCTGTCTCAAGCCTCGCACGGGCGTCCGGGTGTATTTTATCGACAACGACCGTTTCTACGCGCGAAAAGGGATTTACACGGTTCCCGAAACGGGGAAGGCGTTTCCCGACGAGGATGAACGGACGATATTCTTCAACCGCGCGGTCATCGCGGCCGTCAGGGCGCTCGATCTGCATCCCGACGTCATCCACTGCAACGATTTCCATTCGGGCCTCATTCCCGCGTACGCGAGCCTCGACGGTCAGGATTATCCGCATATCGCCGGCGCGGCTACAGTGTTCAGCATTCACAACCTCGCGTATCAGGGCGTTTTCGGCCCGGAGTTCATGCAAAAGGCGGGGTTCAAGACGTCCCTTTTCTCGACGATGAGCCCGTTCGAGTTCTGGGGCCGGGTCAACCTGATGAAGGTCGGGATTTCGTACGCGGACGTCGTCAGCACGGTGAGCAAGACGTACGCGGAGGAAATCACGAGCACGGAGGAATACGGCTGCGGGCTCGAGGGGGTTTTGCGGTCGCGAAAGGGCGATCTCGTCGGGATACTGAACGGCATCGACGTGGACGTGTGGGATCCGGCGAAGGACGCTCTCATTCCGCACCGGTTCACGCCGGCGGCGCTCGCCGGAAAGGGGCAGGACCGCGCTGAGCTCCTCAAGGCGTTCTCCCTTCCGCAGACCGGGGCGGGTCCCGTGATCGGAATGATTTCGCGGCTCGTCGACCAGAAGGGATTCGATATTCTCGCCGAAACCTTCGAGCCGCTCATGGCGCTCGGGGTAAACCTCGTCGTCCTCGGGACGGGACAGGAGAAGTATCACGAGCTCTACTGGGGCTTCGCGAAGAAATATCCGAAGCAGTTCGGGCTGAAGCTGGAGTTCAACGACCGGCTCGCCCATCTCATCGAAGCGGGAAGCGACTTTTTTCTCATGCCGTCCCGCTACGAGCCGTGCGGCCTCAACCAGATGTACAGCCTCCGCTACGGAACGATCCCGATCGTTCGGGCGACGGGGGGCCTGCTCGACACGATCTCGGACATCGACGGGGCGGGCGAATCGGGAAACGGATTCATATTCAAGGACTATTCCCCGGTCGCGCTCCTCGACGCCGTGCGGCGGGCGGTTGAATTCTACCGCGACAAGAACGCGCTCC
>JAFNGP010000149.1:6086-12127 GCA_017885175.1 bacterium | reverse complement strand
CGAAGCCGGGCGTCTGCAGTCGCCGTCGCTGCGCCTCGAATCCCCGGGTGAAGCATGGAGCTTCGGCACCGGCGGAGCGATTCCCGGGGGGGCGGCGGTCGGGACCGGCGAAGGGGCAGCGGAGATCTCGGCGAAGGACGCCGCGGCATGGAGCCTCCTGCTTCCGGGGCTCGGACAGCAGCGCGCCGGGCATACGCTCAGCGCGAAGATATACTACGGCATCGAGGCGGCCGTGTGGATATCGGTCGCGAGTTTCGTGTGGATGGGCTACGAGAGGGAGAACACCTACAAGGATTACGCGGTCGTTTTCGCGAACGTGAGCGGAACGGACCACTCGGATGATTATTATCGGACCATCGGCGAGCACCTGTCGAGCGACGGTCCCGGCGGCTATAACGACGCGATGCGGCGCGAGGCGCGCGATCTCTACTATCCCGACGTCGATGCGATGGAATCATATTACCGGTCCCGCGCGATGACCGGAAGCGAGAGCTGGACCTGGAGGAGCGGACTCGAGTACCGGCGCTACGGGGACATTCGCGACGGGAGCCGTTTTGCGTACCGGGTCGCCCTCTACTCGGCCATCGGCGCCGCCGCTCTCAGGATCGTGAGCGCGGCCGACGCGGTGAGAATCGTCCGTATCGATCGACGCTCCGCGGCGAACGAAGGCACGACGTCGATGGGCCTCGAGCGGTTGCCCCGGGGCGTCGCGCTCTGCGTGCAGCGATCATTCTAGGATTGTCCGCCGGTGGCCCGGCAGGCGGCTGCGAGATGAAACGCATCGTACCGGCACTCGTGATCCCGCTCATGCTCTGCGCGTCGTCGCCGCGCGCGTCCTGTCCGCTGCCGGCGCGCGCGGAACCCCCGAATCCTTCGGCGCATTCGAGCGATTCCGCGGCATCTCCAATGTATCCCGACGCCTCGCGGGCGCTCCGCGTCGAGGAGACCGCGCTCCGCTTCGGGGCGGGCGATCTGCGCGAGCCGACCGGTGTGGCGGTCGATGCGCGGGGAGCTGTCTACGTCTCGGACGCGATGGCGGGAAAAGTGTTTCGCTATACGCCTGACGGAGAATCGATCGAGTTCGAGCGGCCGCCGAACAACGCCGCGTTTTATCCCATCGACGTCGCCGTCCAGGAGTCTTTCGTCCTCGTCCTCGATTATTCGCAGAACAGGCTTCTGCGCTACGACGCTCAGGGCGCCTACCTCGACGTTCTCATTTCGTTCGACGTGTTCGATCGGGTCCGTCCCGTTTCGCTCACCGGCGGTCCGGGAGGGAGGATCATCACGGCGGACGTCGCGAATCACACGATCGTTCTGTGGACGCCGCTCCTCGATCGTGAGCTGACGATCGGGGAGTTCGGATGGGGACCGGGAAGGTTCAACGCGCCGAGAAAGGCCGCCTTTCTTCCAAACCAGGGTCTCGTCGTCGTCGAATCGGGGAATCGGCGGCTCCAGCTCTTCTCGCCGTCCGGCCGCTACGAGCGCGTCGTGCAGCCGTCTCCCGCAAAGCCTTTCGTTTCGCCTCGCTCGGTCGAGGTCGATCATGCAGGCACGATATTCGTGTGCGATTCCGAGCAGGGCCGCATCTCCGTCTTCACCGCCGAAGGCGAGTACGTGGCGGATATCGATTCATTCGCGGGAGAGGCTATCGCGCCGGCGGCGACCGCCGCCGGGTGGGACGGCGCGCTCTACGTCGCGGACCTTAAATCCCGCTCCGTGCTCGTCTACCGGCTTCTCTACCCGCGTGAGAGATGATGCGCGCACTCGGAATTATCGCCGCCGCCGTCGCCATCGGCATGACATGCGGCCCCGGGCCCGCCGAGGCGCTTGATGAGGGAGAAGCATCCCGCCCCGTTCTCCGCGCGCCGGAGAGGCGGGCGTTCATTCTCGCGGAGGGGCAGACCAGAATCGAGATCGGCAGCGCCTTCATCGTTCCGGAGAGCGATTCGGTTCTGATCGACGGCTCTCCTCTCCGGCGCGGGAGCGATTATCGTATCAACACGCTCCGGGGTTCGATCGTGCTCGTCGGACCCGCCGCGGGAGGAGAGCGTCTCGTCGTGCGGTTTTCCCGCTACCCCCTCCCGTTCGGCCCCGTATTCGCGTCGCGCGTCGCGGAGGGCGCGCCTCCGCTCCCCCTGGGGCCGCTCGTTTCTCCGGCGCCGGCGCGGGAGGACCGTCGCGCGGCCGAACCCTATCAGCTGCGATTGTCGGGGAGCAAAACCGTCGGCGTCAACATCGGCTCCAACAGGGATCTCGGGCTCGATCAGAGCCTCCGGGTGACGATGGTCGGCAAGGTCGCGAAGGATCTCGAGGTGAACGCGTTTCTCACCGACGACAACCTTCCCGTGCAGCCCGAAGGGAACACCGAGGAGCTCAAATATCTCGACAAGGTTTCCGTGCAGGTGAAGGCGAAACATACCGAAGTGCAGCTCGGCGATTTCACCTCCGCCCTCTCCTGGTCGCAGTTTTCCTCGTTTCAGCGGGAGCTCCGCGGCGTCGCGGCGATCGTCAACGCGCGCGGTCAGTCGTTCAGCGCGGGGGGCGGCGTCGCGAAGGGGAGGTTCAAAACGGCGAGCTTCGCGGGAAGGGAGGGAGTGCAGGGTCCGTACGAGCTGCTTCCCGCGCGGAGATTCAACGCCGTCATCATTCTCCCGGGCACGGAGCGCGTCTATTTCAACGGCCGCGTGCTCAAGCGCGGGAGCGAAAACGATTACACGATCGATTACAACCGCGGCACCGTCACCTTCATGGAGCGGCTGGTCGTGACGAACGATTCGGAGATCGTGATCGATTACGAGATGAGCGAGGACAGCTACGAACGGACGACCGTCACCGGCGGCTGGACGCTGTTCCGGCCCGGCGGCGCGCTGAACCTGCGAGCCTTCTTCTTTCAGGAATCGGACGACACGGGGAAGCCGGTTTTCGGATCGATCGGGGCGGCCGACAGGGCGGTTCTCGAGGCGGCGGGAGACGATCCGTCGAAGGCGACGACGCCGGGCATCGAGCGCGTGGAGGTGGGGAAGGGGGATTACGTGTTCGTTCCGGCCGATTCGCTGCCGGAGCATTTCGAGTTCGCCGCATCACTCGGCGAGTACCGCCTCGATTTCTACGAGGTCGGATCCGGCGCGGGGGACTACCGCATCGACGGCTTCACCGCGAGCGGAAACGTCAAGTACCGGTACGCCGGGGAAGGAAAAGGGGATTTCCGGATCGGCAGGATCCTGCCGCTCGCGGAGCGCAAGAGGGTCTTCACGCTCGGCGCATCCGCCGCGAAAGGCGCGTTTTTTCTCGAGACCGAGGGGAACGTGAGCGTCCATGACCGGAATCTCTTCTCGTCGGCCGGCGACGAAGACAACAGGGGACAGGCGATGAAGCTTTCAGGAGGATTGAAGGACCTCGATATCGGCGCCGCGCGGCTCTCCCTCTCCGGCGAGTATTCGACCCTCGACGATCGATTCGTTTCTCCCGACAAGAAGCGGGAATCGTATTTTTACCGGGAGTGGGGGCTCGAGGGGGTCTCGTTCTCGGGCCGCGAGGACATCGGCGGAGGCCGGATTTCCCTCGCCGGCGCGCGGGCGTGGAAGATCGCCGGGAGCTGGCTCTCGCTGTCGCGCGGCGCGGCGTTATCGGCGAGAAAAGCGGACGTGGCCGGCGGAATCGGAGACATGGCGATCCGGGGGATCTCGCTCAAGGCGTTCGCGTCGAGGGCGGGGGGCGAGCGGGAACGGCGATTCGCGCAGGGAAGCGGCGTTCTCTCCTTCTGGCATCTCGCGCCGCGGCTCACCCTCGAAGCGGAGCGGTACAAGGCGGTGCCGGCCGCCGCCCCGGACACGGGACGCTATTACCGGCAAGGCGTTTTCTCGGTCGCCGGAAGAGATATCGGCGCATACCGGGCGAATCTGTCCCTCACGAGGAGACTCACCGACGATCTCGATTCGCTGCGCGCCGGATGGTTCCGCGCGCGGGAGAACGATGAGATCAGCTTCGACGGCGGATTCTCCAAGGGAGGCCGCATCCTCGAGCTTCTCGCGACGCACCGGCGGATGCGCGAGGAGCGTTTCGGCGACGTCTCCTGGTACAACCTCGCGCGCCTGCGGGCGCGCGATTCATGGGAGAAGGCCGGCCTCGCCGCGGACCTGAGCTATCGCATGAGCGCCGGTGAGGAGCGAACGCGCCAGAGGGCGATCGTGTTCGTCGGCGAGAACCAGGGAGATTACGACAAGGAGGGACGCGAAGTCGGGCAGAAGAGAGGGGATTACATGGTCCTCTACCTTCCGGGAGGGGATACGGAGCCCGTGCGCACGGTGGAGCTCGCTTTACAGGTGAGCGCGGGCGCGGGAGCCCGGGGCCTGAGCGGCGAAACGGGAGACGGGAGCTTCTTCGGGAGGCTCAAGCGGGAGGTTTCGCTCGACCATTCATTCACCGTCGTCGAGAATTCGCGCACCGATGATCTCGTGGGGCTCTATCTTCTGAAACCTTCGCTGCTGCAAAGAAACGACGTCACCGTGTACGGCGTGAACAAGCTCCGCGAGGAGTGCACGCTCTTCAATTCGTCGCGGATCTTCAAGCTGCGCGTCTCGTATTCCCGCGAGGACGAAGAGGACAACAGGCTCGAAGGATCGTTCTCCGAGGGTTACCTGCGGGAGGTGCGCGTCCGGGCGGAATCGGCTCCGTGGAGCGCGCTCGCCATCACCGGGGAGGCGGGCGCGGGTCTGCGGAAACGGGAGGTTACGGGATTCTACGGCCAGAACTACCGCGTCGGAACGAACTCGCTGGCGCAGATCCTCACCTATCGCTTCAATCCGTCGACGAGGCTCTCGCTCGAGCTCGGCGCGGAGAGCCGCGCGGACGAAGTATCGGAAGCGAAGCAGATATCGTACATGGCGACGCCGTCCCTCTCGTCGTCCATCGGAGAGCGGCTCAACGTCGCTTCGTTCTTCAAGCTCACCTACACGGACGCGAAGTCCGATATCGGAAAACCGCTGTTCTTCCTCGAGGAAGGTCTTCGGGAGGACTGGAGTCTCATGGGGCAGTATCGCTTTTCGCGGAACATCAGCTTCGGACTCAATTATACGGGGCGTCGCGAGAAGGATTACGCGGGGGAGGTGAAGACGGTACATGACCTCAAGGTTGAGAGCCGCGCTTATTTCTAGCGCCGCGTTCGCCCTCATGCTGCCGGGCTTCTCCGAGGCGGGCGTGATCCGCGCGGTGCGATACTCGGGCTGCGAGGCGATCTCCGCCTCGGAGCTTGCGAGGCGGAGCCCGCTCCGCGCCGGCGCAGAGTATACGGATTCGCTGGTATCGGGTGAAGTCGTGCGCATCGATTCGCTCTATTTCTCGAATGGATTCGTCGGCGCGCGGGTTCGCGTGGATACGTCGGCCTCCCCGGACGGCGTCGACGTCCTGCTGGCGATACAGGAGGGGGAACCGGCCCGGATCGGAAAGGTATCGGTGAGCGGCGCGGAGCTCATCGGAGACGCGGAGGCTGCGAAGCGCGTGCGGCCGACGGCGGGAGAGCGATTCGATCCGTTCATTCTCGAGGAATCGCTCCGCGGGCTTCTCGTGTTTTATAACGAATCGGGATATCCGTACGCCCAGGTGTGGCTGACGGGCTTCCAGTATCTGCCCGCCGCGAACGAGGTCGAGCTCACGATATCGATATCCGAAGGGGAGCGTTCCCGCCTCTCCCGAATCGTTTTCGAGGGGATCGCGAAAACCGATTCGTCGGTCGCGCTTCGCACGTCCCGCCTCAAGCCCGGTTCCGTTTACGGTGAGAAGCGCGTCGCGGACGCGGGGAAGTATCTCCGCGGGGCCGGCTATTTCGAATCGGTCGGCGACGCGAGGCTCGAACGGCGTTCGAGCGGGGCGGTCGACGTCATCATTCCGGTCAAGGAGATCGAGCGGAACAATCTCTTCCAGGGCGCCCTCGGGTTCTCGCGGAGAGCGGGAGGAAAATACGTTCTGAACGGTTCCGTCGATCTCGAGCTCAGGAATATCGCGGGGACGGGGCGCCTCGCCCATTTCGACTGGCTCAACGACGG
>JAFNGP010000149.1:329-6030 GCA_017885175.1 bacterium | reverse complement strand
ACGTCGATCATCGCCGGAGCCGCGGCGGACAGAAACGTGCCGAGCTCGGGAGATCTCGTGCGAAGCGTTCGCGAACGCTTTCGCGTCGGCGTCGCGGGCAGGAGCTCTTCGGAGGTCGCGCTGACCGCGTTCGTCGAGGGGGCGTACCGAAAGAGCTATTACAGGGGAAACCGCGCGGAGCGCGACGGGGAGTTCCTGTACCGCGTCGAGGGAAGCGCCGCCGGGAGCGCGTGGGGAAACCAGAGCGTCTACGCGAGGCTCGTCGCCGAAGGGGTTCATTCGACGGGAGAGATTCCGCTCGCCGAGCTCTTTTCGCTCGGCGGCGCGGCGACGCTCCGGGGATACCGCGAAAACCAGTTCCGCGGGGAACGGATCGTCTTCGCGAACCTCGAATACCGGTTCGGCGAGGGCGGCTGGCTCTTTCTCTTCGATGACGCCGGCGCGTTTTTCCGGCGCGGCGAAGGATGGACCGTGAGAAACGGCGCGGGTTTCGGGCTGCGTTCGCAATCCCCGCTCGGCATCGTCGTCCTGAGCTTCGGCGTCGGAGAGCAGCTTTCCTTCGAGGGAACGCGCGTTCATATTTCGCTCGTGGAGAAATTCTGATCTCGCAATTGACGGGGCGTCTTCCGTGAATGTATAATAAACCGCTTGGAGACGGAGAAAGGGGTGAGGATTGACGGAATTCGAAAGGGCTTTGAAGGGCGAGATAACGCCTGCCCTCAGGTCGGTCGCGGACGACGAGCGCGTCGAGCCGGAGACGCTCCGGCGTCTCGTGGCGGAGGGTCGAGCGATCATCACGGGCACGGCCCGCGCGCACTGCCGTCCGATCGGCATCGGCCAGGGCTTGCGGACGAAGGTTAACGCGAATATCGGGACGAGCCCCGCGCACGACGATCTCGACGTCGAGCTCGAGAAGCTCCGCGTCATCATCGATGCGGGCGCCGACGCCGTCATGGATCTTTCGACGGGTGGGGATCTCGACGCGATTCGCCGGACGATCTGCGCGCAGTCGACGATTCCGCTCGGGACCGTTCCCGTCTATCAGGCCATCGTTGAAACGACGCGCTCGGGGAGAGACATACCCGACACGGAAACGGACGCATTCTTCGAGGTCGTCGAGCGGCACGCGCGGGACGGCGTCGATTTCATGACCATACACTGCGGGCTCGTGAAAAGGCTCGCCGAGGCGGTCGCCTCCACGAGAACCGCCGGCGTCGTGAGCCGCGGCGGATGCTTTCTCCTCCAGTGGATGATCGCGAACAACAGGGAGAATCCCTATTACGAGCATTACGACCGGCTCCTCGATATCGCCGCGAAGCACGACTTCGCGCTGAGTCTCGGCGACGGGCTCAGGCCCGGCGCCATCGCCGACGCCACGGATCTCGCGCAGATGGGCGAGCTTCTCGTCATCGGCGAGCTCGTCGATCGCGCGCGCGCGCGCGGCGTGAGCGTTTTCGTCGAGGGGCCGGGGCACGTGCCGCTCCAGGACATTCCCGCGCACGTGATCATGCAGAAACGGATCTGCAAGGGCGCGCCCTTCTACGTTCTCGGGCCGCTCGTCACGGACGTCGCGCCCGGATACGATCACATAACGAGCGCGATCGGGGGCGCGGTCGCCGCCCAGCACGGAGCCGATTTTCTCTGCTACGTCACGCCGGCCGAACATCTGCGGCTTCCCTCCGTCGAAGACGCGCGCGTGGGGGTCATCGCGGCCCGCATCGCCGCGCACGCCGGCGACGTCGCGAAAGGTCTCGCCGGAGCGGCCGATTGGGATCTCGCCGTCTCTCGCGCCCGCGCGGCGCTCGACTGGGAAGGGGCGCTCTCGAGAAGCGTCGATCCCGCGACCGCGCGCGGCATGTTCGATCCCATAGCGGGGGATTCTGAAAAACTCTGCTCGATGTGCGGGATCTACTGCGCGATACGGGGTACGCAGAAGAGCAGGGACAGCCGGAAACGGCAGGGCTAGAAATGCCCGACGCACATCGTACGCGCACCGCGCGCCACCGCCGCGGGGCCCGGCACTCGAAGCCGCTCGACGCGCTCGTCTCGCTTCTCGATTTGTACGGATTCGCCCTGCCGGCTTTTGGAGCCGGCATCAGCGAGGAACGCTTCGTTGCGCGCGTCGCCGGCGGCGCCGTCCCGCCGGCGTATCTCGGCGCGCTCGCCGAGCGGTGCAATCTCGACGGACTCCCTCTTATCCGGAAGGCGATGGAATCGGCCGAGGCCCGGGCGGCGGTCCCCGGGGAACGCGTCGGAGCGCCGTCCGCCGCGAATTTCCGGGCGCCCGATCTGGAAGATGCGTTCTCGCTTGTGTTCGCTTCGCTCGGCGAGGAGCGCTCGGGCCAGCTCGACATGGGGCGTGCCGTGCGGAAGGTTCTCGCGGAGGGGGGCGTCGCCCTTCTCGAAGCGGGTACGGGCACGGGAAAATCTCTCGGATATCTCGTTCCTTCGGCCCTGCATTCCCTTGAAACGGGAGAGCGAATCGTCGTTTCGACGCATACGAGGAATCTTCAGGATCAGCTCTTCCGGAAGGAGATGAGCGTTCTCGAGGCGGCCCTCTCCATCGAGATGAACGCGGCGAGGCTTCTCGGCAGGGACAATTACCTCTGCACGAAACGGGTGATCGCCCATGCATCGAGCCTCGCCGTGGAGACGTGCGCCCCGGCTCTTGCCTTCGGCCTGTTCGTCTCCCTCGCCGAGGGAGGAACGCTCGATTCGCTCGGAGCCCTTCCCGGGGGCGCCGATCCGCGCTCGCTCGCCGCGCCGTCGCGCTGTCCGATGAACGCGTGCGCCTTCGCCGNNCTCACCGATTACCGGCAGGGGGGCTCGGTCATCGGTCCGTACGCGCGGGTGATCTTCGACGAGGCGCACCACCTTGAGAAGTGCGTCATCGAGAATCTGTCGGTGAAGGCCTGCCGCGACGATGTCCGGCGCATTCTCGAGCCGCTGCGGCTGGCGGACGCGCGGGACGACACGTGGAGGCTGCTCGCGCACGAGCTCGAATCATCGACGATCCCGGGGGGCTGGAAATCGATCAGAAAAGATATCGTTCGAGCCGCGCGGGATCTCGAGAGGGCATACGCGGAACTTTTCGCCGGGATTCCCGCCGCCCTGAGCGCCGGAAGATCAGTAAAATCGATGAGAACTCGCTACGTGGACGGGAGCGAAACCTTTGCGGACGCGCACAATATGTTCAATGCTATCTATTATAATATCAATACGATAATAGAATTATTTAAACCAATACATGAGGCTAGGCTATCCCAGAATCTTGAAGCGATGCAGCAGGAGTTGGCATATGCGAGCGAGGAGCTCGCGACCCTCGCTGAAGGCTTGAGATTTCTCTCGGCCGGGAGCGGAGAGGATTCGGTTTTCTGGCTCGACTGGGGTTCCGACGGAGCTCTCAGGGAGATATGCGGATCGCCGCTCGCGGTGGACCGCCCCTTCGCCGATTATCTCGAGGGAATCCTCGGCTCGGCCGTTTTCACCTCGGCCACCCTTTCCCAGAATGGAAGCTTCGCGCTGCTCAGGGATCGACTCGGCATGAGGTTTCTCGCGTCGAAACCCTGCGAGCTCGTCATTCCGTCGCCGTTTCCGTTCGACGAGAATTGCCTGGTGCTGGTCGTATCCGGTCTCGGCGATCCGAATCACGAGGGTTTCGCCGAGCCGGTCGCGGAGCTCGTCGCCGGGCTCGCCGCCGGGGTCGGGCGCAGGACGATGGTGCTCTTCACCTCGTATCGTCTTTGCCATTCCGTCGCGGAAGCGCTCGCGAGGAACGGCGTCGAACGACCCGTTCTCGTGCAGGGGGCGGGAGAGAGCAGGGAAGCGCTGTCGGGAAAGCTTCGAAGGCACGAGGGAGGAGTGCTCCTCGGCGTGGCGAGCTTCTGGGAGGGGGTCGATTTTCCCGGGGAGGAGCTCGAGGTGCTCGTCATCCCGAAGATTCCGTTCCCGGTCCCTGCGGAGCCGATCGTCGAGGCCCGATCGCAGAGGCTTTCGTCGCTCGGCGAGGATCCGTTCGAGAAGCTCTTTCTGCCCGAGGCGATCCTCCGCATGCGGCAGGGATCCGGACGCCTGATCAGGCGCATGGACGACCGCGGCGTCATCGTCATACTCGATTCGCGCCTCGGGACCAGGGCGTACGCGGGAACGATTCTCTCGTCGCTTCCCTCGAAAAACATAGAGCACGTGACGGCCGGGGAGTGCGTCGCTCGCGCCGCCCGGTGGTTCGCCGGACCCTGAGCCCGCGCTTTGGAGTTGCCCGGCCGGCGAAAAAGCCGTATCGTCAATGCGAAATTCCAGGATTCCGGAGGTGAGGATCTTATGCAAAAGCGAACCATCAGAGCGCCGCGGGGGAACTCGATCAGCTGCAAGAGCTGGTTCACGGAGGCGCCGCTCCGCATGCTCATGAACAATCTCGATCCCGAGGTGGCCGAGCGTCCGGAGGATCTCGTCGTATACGGGGGACGCGGCAAGGCCGCCCGGAACTGGGAATGCTACGACGCGATCGTCAGCACGCTGCGCGGCCTCGAGACGGACGAAACGCTCCTCGTCCAATCGGGAAAACCGGTGGCCGTTTTCAGAACGCACGAGGACGCGCCGCGCGTGCTCATCGCCAATTCGCTTCTGGTTCCCCGGTGGGCGACGTGGGAGGACTTCTGGGAGCTCGAAGCCAAGGGGCTTACGATGTACGGCCAGATGACGGCCGGCGCGTGGATGTACATCGGCACGCAGGGAATTCTGCAGGGCACGTTCGAGACCTTCGCCGAATGCGCGCGCCAGCGCTTCGGGGGCACCCTCGCGGGAAGATTCGTTCTCACCGCCGGGCTCGGCGGAATGGGCGGGGCGCAAACGCTCGCGGTCACGATGAACGGCGGCGTGTGCCTCGCCGTCGAAGTCGACGCCGACCGGATCGGGAGGCGCATCGAGAAGCGCTATTGCGACGAGATGGAGTCCGATCTCGACGCGGCGCTCGAGAAGGTGCGGCGCGCGGTGAAGGAAAAGAGGGCCTACTCGATCGGGCTCCACGCGAACGCCGCCGACGTTTTCCCCGAGCTCGCGCGCCGGGGCGTCGTTCCGGACATCGTCACCGATCAGACCTCGGCGCACGACGCACTCAACGGCTATATCCCGCGCGGATACGACATGAAGCAGGCCGCCGAGCTCAGGCGCGCGGATCCCGACCGCTACGTCAAGGAAGCGATCGAATCGATCGTCATCCACGTGCAGGCGATGATCGATTTGCAGGAGAGCGGGGCGGTCGTTTTCGATTACGGCAACAATATCCGCGGCCAGGCGGAGAAGGGCGGGCTCTCGAACGCCTTCGCCTTCCCCGGCTTTGTGCCCGCGTTCATCCGGCCCATGTTCTGCACGGGCAAGGGGCCGTTTCGATGGATCGCGCTTTCGGGAGACGAGAAGGACATCTACCGCACGGATGAGCTCGCCCTCGAGCTCTTTTCCGACAACGAATCGCTCTGCCGCTGGATCAAGCTCGCGCGGGAAAAGGTGGCGTTCCAGGGCCTGCCGGCGCGCATCTGCTGGCTGGGCTACGGCGAGAGGGAGCGCTTCGGGATCGCTTTGAACGATCTCGTCGCGAAGGGAGAACTGTCGGCTCCCGTCGTTATCGGCCGCGATCATCTCGATTCCGGATCCGTCGCCTCCCCGTTCCGCGAAACCGAAGCGATGCGCGACGGGAGCGACGCGA
>JAFNGP010000149.1:0-319 GCA_017885175.1 bacterium | reverse complement strand
CTTTCGATCCACGCCGGGCTGGGCGTCGTGGCCGACGGAACAGTGAAAGGGCGCGAAAAACTGGCGCGTTGTCTGCGGTGCGACCCTGGCACAGGGATTGCAAGACATGCCGATGCCGGATATGAGATAGCCATTGAAAAGGCGAAAGATGCAGGGCTTCACATACCAATGCTGAAAAAATGAAGCCTGATTCTGGCCGGCGCTCAAGCCGTTCTCATATGAGTTTGCGATTGTATGTTCGCATTTTGAGCAGCTATTGAAGGCTGGCTTGTTGCATAAAAGGAGTGGCGCTTGCTCCAGACCGTGGATCTGCTGCTTT
>JAFNGP010000148.1 GCA_017885175.1 bacterium | reverse complement strand
CGCGCCTCGATGTCGGCGACGAGAAATACCTTCACCTCGGCGTGCGGAAAGACGACGGAACCGGTATCCCTTCCCTCGGCGACGATGCCGCCGCGCGCTCCGGCGAGCCTCTGGAGGCGCACCATCGCGCGCCGCACGCCCCGATGGCGGCTCACGGGAGAAACGAGACGGGCGCCCTCCGGCGTCCGGATGTCTCCCTCGATATCTTTTCCGTCGAGAAAGAGGGCCGTTTTCCCCTCGATCGTTCGAATTTCGAAATTGAGCCTCGACGCGAGCTCGGAAACGGCCGCGGCGTCTTCGGGATCGATGCCCCGCGTGAGCACCGCATGCGCGACGCCCCGGTACATGGCGCCCGTATCGAGATACGCGAGGCCGAGGCGGGCGGCAAGAATCGAAGCGGTCGTGCTCTTGCCCGAGCCGGCGGGCCCGTCGATCGTGACGACGAACCGGCTCAATACGGCTGCGGTGCGCTCCGTGAGAATCATCGCGAGATCCCGCGAGGCATTCGATGCACGCGGCGGATTATATGAGTCCTTTGAGCGTTTCGATGAATTTCCTGTTCTCGTACGGCGTCCCGATCGTCACGCGAAATGTCTCGTCGCCGCGCCCGAACGGCTTCATGGGGCGAACGATGATCCCTCGATCCATGAGCTGGTCGACGATGGCGCCGCTCCCGGGCGGAGGGACGGCGAGCAGGAAGTTCGTCTGCGACGGGGGTATGACGAACCCGAGCTTCTGCAGCTCCTCGCGCACGAAACGCAGCTCGTCCCTGTTCTCTTTCGCCCTCACCGCGATCTTGTCCATGTTCCTGAGCGCGGCGAGCGCCGCGCTCTGCGCGATGCTGTTCACGTTGAATGGCTGGCGCACCTTATGGAGACACGTAACGACATCTTCGTGGGAAAGCGAGTAGCCGATGCGCACGGCCGAAAGCGAATGAATCTTGGAGAATGTGCGCAGCACGATAACGTTCGGCCGGTCTTTGATGAGAGCGATCGTATCGGGAAAATCGCTCGCGGCGACATATTCGTAATACGCCTCGTCGAACACGACAAGAACGGATTCGGGAAGGCCGTCGAGGAATCGCTCCACCTCGCTTTTCGAAACGTAGGTCGCCGTGGGGTTGTTTGGATTGCAGATAAAGACGATTTTCGTTTTGGAGGTCACGGCCGCGCGCATCGCCGCGCAATCGAGACGATAATCCTTGAGCGGCACCTCGACCGCTTTGACGCCGGCGAGCTGGCTCACGATCGGATACACGATGAAGCTCGGCCACGGGTAGACGATCTCTTCGTCCGGATTGACGAACGCCCGCACAATGAGATCGATGATCTCGTTCGATCCGTTTCCGACGAAGATCTGGTTCGCGTGAAGCGCGTGATATTTCCCCAGCTCGGCGCAGAGATAGAAGCAGCCCGAATTGGGATACCGGTTGACCTGGGAGAGCTCGTCGATTATCGCCTGCCTGACCTCGTCGATCGGCTCGTACGGATTCTCGTTCGAAGCGAGCTTGATNNTCTTCAAGTGCGGTCTCATGAGATCCATGATCGACATGACAGCTATTCCTCCCCTTTTCGTGTCAACCCTGCAAGCTCGCGCAGTCTCCGCTCCTCGTCTTCCGACAGGGGCCGCATCGCGCCCGGGGCAAGATCCTCGAAGCGCAGATCGCCGAGCGCCGTTCGCGCCAGTTCGATCGTTTGATGGCCGAAGAGCGCGAACATCCGCCTGATCTGCCGTTTTCGCCCCTCCGTGAGCCGCACCTCCAACGTGGTCGACTCGCGGCCGCGCCCGACGATCGCCGCCGCGCACGGCTTCGTGCGGTACCCGTCGAGCTCGACTCCCGACTCGATCGCGGCGATTGTATCGCGGCCTACCGTTCCGTCGACGGTCACGCGATACGTCTTCTCGATCTTGAAGCGCGGGTGCGTGAGCCGGTACGCGAGATCGCCGTCGTTGGTGAGGAGCAGGATGCCCGACGTATCGAGATCGAGTCTCCCCACCGGATACAGGCGCTCCAAGAACCCGTTCTCCCGGGCGAGGTCGATGACCGTTCTCCGGTTGAAGGAATCGGTTACGGTGCTCAATACCTCGACCGGTTTGTTGATCACGAGCACCACGCGCGTATCGGCGCGCGCGATGACGCGTCCTTCGACCGCTATCGAATCGAGACGCGGATCGACGAGCGCTCCGAGGCGCGTCAGCGTCTCCCCGTTGACCGAAACCAGTCCCGCGCGTATCAGCTCATCGCATTTCCGCCGCGAACCGATGCCGGCGGAGGCCAGCCAGCGGTTGATCCTGACCTTGTCGCTCATTGCCCGCCGGGAGTCGGCGCGCCGCCGTCATCGGACTGGCTCCCGGGCGGCGGAACAAGCGGCTTCGACGGTTCCGCGTCGAGGGCGAACCTGCGTTCGAGCTCGTCGAGGCTCGGCAGATCCCCGAAATCCTTGAGACCCATATATTCGAGAAATTTCTTCGTCGTCGAATAGAGATACGGCTTTCCGATGCCGTCTCCCCTGCCGCTGATGGATATGACCTCGCGCTCGATGAGCGTCGCGAGCACTCCGTCGCAGTTGACGCCGCGAATGGCCTCGATCTGCATCCGGCTGATCGGCTGCTTATAGGCGATTATCGCGAGCGTTTCGAGCGCGGGAAGGGTGAGCTTCGCTTTCTTCCTGCCCTTGAAGAGCCGGGACACGACGCCGGAGAATTCGGGGAGCGTCGTGAGCTGGTACCCTCCCGCAACCTCGACGATCGTGAATCCCCGCCGGGATTCTCCGTAGAATCGCGAAAGGGCGCCGATCGCCTCGAGGATGCGCCGCGGCGAAGGCGCGTCGGTCAACGCGGCGAGCTTCGCGGCCGCGAGCGGGATGTCGGAGGCGAACAGGAGCGCTTCAACCTCCCGCTCGAGCGAGCGATCGTCGATCCCGGTATCGCTATTTTCATCCATTCGGGCTTCCATTCGCGTCAATATATGAGTCGACGCCGGGCTTGTAAAGCCAGATGTCCGCCGCACGCGACATCTGTCGCGCAACGAGCTCTCCCAGCTTTATCATCTCGAGAATGGCGAGAAACGTCACGATGATCTCGATTTTCGCGAACTCGCCGATAAAGAGCTCCGTGAAGAGGACCTCGGAACGCCGGGCGAGGGTCGCGCGAATCGCCTCGATCTTCTGTTCGACGGTTACGGAATCGGGCACGACATGATAGACGGCGTGCTGATTGATGTTCTTGAAGACGCTCTGGAGCGCTTCGAGCAGATCGTACAGGCTGACCTCGAGACCATCGTCCGCCGGCTCTTCGGCGTGAGGCGTCGCGGCCACCCGCGGGAATACCTTTCTGCGATCCTCCTCCTTCGATGCCAGGTGGTGCGCCGCTTCCTTGAATTTCCGGTACTCGAGGAGATTCCTGACGAGCTCTTCGCGCGGATCGGCCTCCTCCTCCTCGAATCCTTCGTGCCGCGGCAGAAGCATCTGCGACTTGATCCGCATGAGGGTAGCCGCCATGACGAAGAATTCGCCGGCGACCTCGAGCTCGAGCTCCTGCATGATCTCGATATACGCGAGGTACTCGCGCGTGATGTGCGAAATCGGTATATCGTAAATATTGATCTTGTCGCGGCGGATGAGATGCAGGAGCAGATCGAGCGGACCCTCGAACTGCACGAGGCGGACCTGGTATGTCATCGAAGAGCCTCCCCTGCCGCGCGCTGCAATTGCCGGAACGAAAGCCGCCTGAACGAGTTATCCCGAGCCATTGATGCTAGGCGAATCGGGGCGTGCTGTCAATCGTTTCCTTCAACCGCGGGGATGGAAGGTGCGATGCACCTCGAGGAGATAGTCCATGTCGAGTTTCGTATAGATCTGCGTCGTCGCGATGCTCGAATGCCCGAGAAGCTCCTGCACCACTCTCAGATCGGCGCCCCCCTCGAGCAGGTGCGTCGCAAACGAATGGCGGAGCGTGTGCGGGCTGATGTGCGGCGGAAGCCCCGCCGCCGCGGCGTATTTCCGGAGCAGCTTCCAGAACCCGACCCGCGAAAGCCGGCCGCCCCGGTAATTGAGAAAGACGTACGCCGAAACCCTCTTTCCGAGAAGCAGCGGACGCGACGATTCAAGGTAGCCCGACAGGGCGGCGGCGGCGCTGCGCCCGTAGGGAACGATCCGTTCCTTGCTCCCCTTCCCCCGGACGCGCACAAATCGCCGGTCTTGATCGAGATGCTCGAGCGTGAGGCCGCAGAGCTCCGAAACCCTGAGCCCCGTCGAATAATCGAACTCNNACGAACGGAATCCTGCGCAGCACCTTGGGCGCGGAAAGCGCGTCGATTGCCGGATCCGATATGGTGCCGTCCTCGTAGAGGAAGCGAAAGAAGCCTTTGACCGCGCTCAGCGTTCTCGCCCGCGATGAAGGGCTTTTACGCTTCTCCGAGCTCGCCAGAAANNGCGCATATATGCGATGAACTCCTTTATATCCGCTTCGTATGCCGCTATCGTTAAATTACTTAAACCCTTCTCGATTCGCAAATAATCGCAGTAGCGTTCGACGAGCTTCTCCGGCAGTCCGGCTGCTCGATCCCTATTTTTGGTGAAGGAACTCATATATTCTCTTCGCGGTCTTTATTCCTATTCCGGCGATTCCCGCGATCTCTTCCGCCGGGGCCTTCCTGAGCGCTTCGAGACTCCCGAATTCCAGGAGCAGCGCCGTCTTTCTCTTTTCGCCGATGCCGGGGATTTCATTCAATTCGGAACGCCGCAGCCCCTTGCTTCGCAGCTTCCGATGATACTCGATCGCGAAACGATGCGCCTCGTCTCGCGCGCGCTGGAGCAGACGGAGGGCGAGACTTCTCCGCGGGAGGACAAGAGGCTCCTTCCTGCCGTCGAGGTAGATCTCCTCGTTTCTTTTCGCGAGACCCACGAGCGGGATGAGCGAAACGCCGAGCTCATCCATCGCGCGCCGCGCCGCGGAGACCTGTCCCTTCCCCCCGTCTATCACGATGAGATCCGGGGGGCGCTCCTTTCCCTCTTTCAGACTGGAAAAGCGCCTCGCCAGAACCTCGCGAATCATCGCATAGTCGTCGGAGCCCCGAACCTCCCGGATTCTGAAGTGACGGTACCGGGACGGGCAGGGCGCTCCGCTCTCGAATGCGGCCATCGATCCCACCGCATCGGCCCCCTGAATGTTCGAGATGTCGTACGCCTCGATCCGTTCGGGCGTCGACGCCAGACCGAGCGCCGCCTTGAGATCCCGGAGCGCAGGCACCCGCGTCGCCTTTGAGCGCGTTTCCGACGCGAGCTGCAGCTCCGCGTTCTTGAAGGCCAAGCGGAGCAGGGCCCTTTTCTCCCCTTTGCGAGGCGCCGAGATGCGCACCCGCCCGCCGCGCTTCGCGCTCAGCCATTCGGCGACGAGGCCCTCGTCCGAAAAAGCGGCCGGCACATGAATGCGCGGGGGCACGTCGGTCGCTCCATGATAGTAGAGCTCGAAGAACGCCTCGAAGACGACCGTATCGCTTTCAGAAGCCGGCGCCGGCACGAAAAACGATTCCCTGCCGTGTATGGCGCCGTCGCGGATCTTCATGACGGTTCCGCATGAAAGGTTCCCCTCGCGCGCGAGCGCGACGAAATCCTCATCCGCCCCGAGCGGGGTCGCCGCCCGCTGACGCTGCGATATCTTCTCGTACGCCGCGGCCTGATCGCGGGCCGCGGCCGCCTCTTCGTACCGTTTCATGCGGGACAGCCGCCACATTCGATCGCGAATCGATTCGCCGAGCCGTCGCGCCTTTCCTTTCAGGAAAAGCCGCACCTCTTCGACGATCTCGCGATATTCCTTTTCGTCGATTCTCCCCGTGCAGGGCGCCTTGCAGCGACCGATATGAAAATTGAGGCACTCCCGCCCCGCGATTCTCCCCGGCCGCGGCTCGCGACAATCGCGGAGAGGGAAAATCGTCCGGATCGTCCGCAGGGTTCGCCGAACCGCGTTCGTGTCGGTGAACGGGCCGAAGTACTCGGCGCCGTCGTTCTCCATTCGCCGCACGAGGAAGAGCCTCGGAAAGCGCTCCTGCCTCGTGAGCTTCAGATAGGGGTACCGCTTGTCGTCCTTGAGGCGGATGTTGTAGCGGGGTCGATGCTCCTTGATGAGCGTGCATTCGAGAACGAGCGCTTCAACCTCCGTATCGGTCGCGATATATTCCATCGTTTCCGTGATTCTCATGAGGGAGGCCGTTTTGACGTCGAGCGCATCGGGTCTTTGCACGTAACTCCGCACGCGCGCAAACAGATTCTTCGCCTTCCCGACATAGAGAATCCGGCCTTTCGCGCTCTTCATGAAATAGACGCCGGGCGAATCGGGAAAGGAGGCCGCCTTTTCTTTGAGACGGCTCGCATGCGCACTTGACATCGATGCACCCTTCTAGTATGTTATCGCTTCACGGAGGTGAAGAATCAATGCCGGTACATGAATCACCAAAGAAACGGATGCGCCAGGACGAGCGCAAACGTGTCGTCAACAAGGCGAACCGCACGTCCCTGCGAAAAGAGATCAAGTCGTACCGCGAACTGGAAAGCGGTGAGGCTTCGAAGGCGAAATATCCGTCGATCTCTTCAACGATCGACAGGGCTGCAAAAAAAGGTATCGTCCACCCCCGAAAGGCCTCGCGTCTCAAGTCGCGCCTTTCCCGGAAAACGGTCAAGGCCTAGGATCCGATCAGCTCCGCGATCCTTTCTGCGGCCTCTCCGAGAGGAATCTCCTCCACCTGACGGCTCGCCCGGTGGAAGAGTTCCACCTTCCCCTCTTTGAGCTTCTTCCCGACGGTCAACCGGAACGGGATGCCGACGAGATCGGCATCCTTGAATTTGCTGCCGGGGCTCAGATCCCGGTCGTCGAGGAGGGTTTCGATCCCCCGTTTCTCGCACTCCGCTTCCAGCCGGCAGGCGGCCTCCCGGATATCCGCGTCCTTCATGTTGACCGCGAGGATGAGAAGCGGCACCGGGGCGATCGAAAGCGGCCAGACGATGCCGTCCGCGTCGTGCAGCTGCTCGATCGCGGCCGCGACCATCCGCGAGATCCCGAAACCGTAGCATCCCATAATGAACGGATGGCTCTGCCCTTTTTCATCCAGGAACTCGGCTTTCATCGCCTGGGAATATTTCGTCCCGAGCTTGAATATATGTCCCACTTCGAGACCGTTGGTCTTCTCCGTCGGGATTCCGCATTTCGGGCAGAGATCCCCCTCGCGCGCCCATACGAAGTCGTCGAAGCGCTCCACCCCGAAATCGCGGCCCGCCTTCACGCCGCGCAGGTGCGTTTCGCCCTCGTTGGCGCCGACGATCATGCTCCCGTACCGCTTGACGAGATTGTCCGCGTACACGGCAATCCCGGCCGGAAGGCCGACCGGCCCCGAGAATCCCACGGGGCCGCCCGTGAGGCTCTGAATCTCCTCCGGCTGCAGGAAACGGACCTGGGGATCGTCGAAAACCCGTATGAGCTTCACCTCGTTCACCTCGCGGTCACCCGGAACGAGAACCGCGACGCAGCGATCGCGCGTCCGGTACAGAAGGGTTTTCACGATCTCCCGGGGGGTCACCTCGAGGAAGCCGGCCACCTGTTCGACCGTCGTCATCGCCGGCGTGCGCACGCGCTCGTACGCGGCAGGCGCCTGCTCCCCCGTGCGCGTTTCCGGTTCCAGCGCCGCCGCACGCTCGACGTTGACCGCGTATCCGCACGCGCAGCTCAGGATCGTCGACTCGCCGCTTTGCGCCAGCACGACGAACTCGTGCGATTCGTTGCCGCCGATGTAACCCGATTCCGCTTCGACCATCCGGAAGGAGAGCCCGCAGCGCTCGATGATCCGCCGGTACGCTCCCTCCATGGCGCGGTAGGTTTCGTCGAGCGATTCGCCGCTCTGGTGGAAGCTGTACGCGTCCTTCATGATGAATTCGCGCGCGCGCACCACCCCGTAGCGGGGCCTTATTTCGTCGCGGAATTTGATGAGAATCTGATAGAGGCATTGCGGCAGGCTCCGGTAGCTCTTCATGTCGTCGCGCGCCACCATCGTGATGACTTCCTCGTGGGTCGGTCCGAGGGCGAACGTGCGCTGCCGGCCGTCCTGGAGCTTGAAAAGCTCCGGTCCGAAGCTGCCCAGCCTTCCGGACTCCTCGTAGATCTCGATCGGATGGAGCACCGGCATGAGCACCTCCTGACAGCCGATCGCGTCCATCTCCTCCCGCACGATCGCCTCGATCTTCTTGATGACCTTGAATCCGAAGGGCAGGAACGTATACACGCCCGAGGTGAGCTTGCGGATGAGACCCGCGCGCAGCATGAGGCGGTGGCTCGCGATCTCGGCTTCCGCGGGATTCTCCTTGAACGTCGGAATGCAGCTTCTTGACCAGCGCATCGTATCCTCTTTTTTTCTGACGACCCGTTGCTTTTTCGGACAATACCCGTATTATACTACGCGAGAC
>JAFNGP010000147.1 GCA_017885175.1 bacterium | reverse complement strand
CTGATGCGCATCGCCATCGTCGCCTCGTCGATCGCCTGCTGCATGAAACGTATATCGGCGGCCCTGATCTTGATCTCGATCGAGCGCCGCGATCCGTACATCTTGAGGTAGGTGGTCACGGGAACGTACACAAACCGGTTCCGCGACTGGCCGAGAACGCTGCCGAGATCCTTGACGACGCCGATGACGAGAAAATGGCGGTCCCCGATCTTGATCTTTTTCCCGATCGCGTCGCGTCCGGCGAAGAAGTGCTGATAGACGTCCCAGCCGATGACCGCGACCGCGTTGCTCCGCTGCACCTCGAGCCGCGAGATGTGCGCGCCCGCGGTCAGATCGGCCTTCTCGAGCAGCGGGTATTCCTCGGATCGCCCCTTGATCTCGATATTATCCACGTACGATTCCCGAAAGGTGACACGGTCCGATCCGGTGATCGAGGCCCCGACCACGGAGCTCGAGGGGACCGAGTTTCTGAGGTATTCGACGTCCTTCAGTCTGAGCGGCTTGTTCCGCGCGAGCGCTTCGAGGAAGGCGTCGAGGTCAGTGATCGCCTCGAAGAAATTGATGCGCTCGATGGTGAAGACGTTACTCCCCTGCTCCGCGACCTCCTCGCTCACGTAATGATCGATGCCGTTGATGAGGGAGACGACCGCGATGACGGACATCGTCCCGACGATGTTGCCGAGCAGCGTGAGAAAGGTGCGCAGCTTGTTGTCCCGGAGGGCGCGCAGCGCGATACGTATTCCCTCGAGTATGAGCATGGTTGCCGGCGAAGGGCCGCTCCCCCTACTTCGCCTTTTCCTTATCCTTGGCGACCGATTCGGGCTTTCCGGAGATCTTCACGCGTTGCTCGTCCTTGAGCTCGCGGATCGCCTTGAAATTGCCGGTAACGATCTTGTCCCCCGCCGCGAGCCCCGACGTGACCTCGAAATACTTCTGGCTCGATATGCCCACCTTGACGGCGCGGAACCGGGCCCTCCCGTCCTTCACGACGAAAACCCCCTCGACCTCGGTGTCGCCGGATTTCGCCGTATCAGGTTCCGCCGGGACCGGCTTCGCGGCACCGGCCGCTTTCGCCGTATCGGCCGCCGTCGTGTCGGAGGCGGCCTTGTATCCCTTGAGATCCCGTTTCCTCCGCGCGGTGAGGCTCTGGATCGGTATCGTCAGCGCGCCCTTCGCTTCCGCGACGGTGATCTCCGCGTCGGCCGAAAGGCCGGGGCGCACGTTCGGAATTGAGCCGTTGATCGTGACCACAACCTTGAAATCGACCCCTTGCTGGGCCGCCGAAGCGCCCGAGACGATGGGGCTGTTTCCGATTTCGGTCACCTCTCCCGTGAACGACGTATCGGGAAACGCGTCGAGCGTCACCTTCGCCCTGTCGCCGATCTTCATATGCGTCACTTCCGTCTCGTCGACTTCGATCTCGGTCTCGATCGTCGAGAGATCCGCTATCGTGAGGAGCACGGTGCCGAGATTGTTGAGCGTCCCCATGATCGCTATCTCCCCCTCCTCGACGTTGCGGCGCGTGACGATCCCCGACATGGGGGCGACGATCGTCACTTCCTTGAGGCTGTGCTCCGCGCTCTCGAGATTGGCCCGGTACTGGGCGATGTCCTGCCTGACCCCCTCGAGCCGGGCGGCGGCGACATCGTAGTTCATCTTCGCCGTCTCGACCTCCTGCGTCGTCCGGTGGCCCCCCTCGAGAAGCGTTTCCGCCCGCTCGTAGTCGTTCTTCGCCTGCTCCGCCTGGGCGACGGCCTGCTTCTCGTTCGACTTGGCGGCTTCGAGCATCGCCCGGATCCGCGCGACGGTCGTTTCGAGTTCGACAGGATCGATCTGGAGCAGGAATTGTCCCTTCCGGACGACCTCCCCTTCCTTCACGGCCACCCTCGTCACCTTGCCGATCGTGCTCGCGCTGATATCGACTTTGCGTTTCGGACGGACGCTCCCCGAGGCCGATATCACCATGGTGAGGTCGCGTTTCGCGACCTCCTCGGTCTGAACGGCAAGCGCCCGCTTCTCGCGCGCCTTCAGGTTCACGATAATAAGCACCGCGACGGCGACGGCGACGGCGATGAATACGAAATACCGTTTCCTAATTTTTTTCATGGTCCCCCCTTGCAGAAAGGAAATGCGCGAGCGCTTCACGCGCTCGATCGAACCGTGCCCGAGGGCGGTTCGATCATAAAGGCTTCCCGGGCCTCATTATCACGTCAGAGGCGATTTTCCCGTCGAGCAGGCGGACGATGCGCTGGGTGTGCTCGGCGATATACTCCTCATGAGTGACGATCATGATCGTGTTGCCCGCCTCGTGAATCTTCTTGAAGATGAGCATGATCTCCTCGCCCGTGCGGCTGTCGAGATTGCCGGTCGGTTCGTCGGCGAGGATGAGCGACGGATTGTTGACGAGAGCGCGCGCGATGGCCACGCGCTGCCTCTGCCCGCCCGACAGCTCGTTCGGGCGGTGCGCGGCGCGATCGAGAAGGCCGACGGCCCGGAGAGATTCCATCGCCCGCTCCCGCCGAACGGAGGAGGGAACGCCGCCGTATACGAGCGGAAGCTCGACGTTCTGCAGCGCGGTCGCGCGCGGAAGCAGGTTGAACGTCTGGAATACAAACCCGATTTCCTTGTTCCGGATCCGCGCCAGCTCGTCGTCCCCGAGGTTGCTGACGAGATTGCCGTTCAGGTAGTAGGAGCCCTCCGTCGGCGTGTCGAGACAGCCGANNCCCATGATCGCGACGTATTCGTTCTTGGCGACCTCGAGATCGACCCCCACGAGGGCATCGATCTGCACGACGCCTACCTCGTATACCTTCTTGATGTCTTTGGCTTGTATCAGCATCGAGCCATCTTCCCGCGCGTGGGCGCTACCGGTAAATCTTTTTCCCCGTCGCCACGGCGAGGTCGGCCGTCGCGATGAGAAAGTCGCATTTTGCCTGGATGACGTCCGCCTTCGCCTGGGTGAGCGCGACCAGGGCGTCGATCGTTTCGAGCATCGTGCCCGCGCCGACGCGATAGCGTTCCTCGGCGAGCCGAACATCCTCGCTCGCCTGTTCGACGGTCTCGCTCGCGACCGAGATCCGCTCGCGCGCCTGCGCGATGGTGAGGACGAGCGTCCTGGTCTGGTTCGCCGCGTCGAGCTTCGCTTTTTCGAGATTGTATTCGGCGATCCGGGCATCCGCCTTCGCGATTCGGACGTTCGAGCTCGTCTGAAAACGGTCGAAAATATTGAGGCTCAGATACCCCATGACGCCCCACGAATACTCGTTCTTGAAGAAGTTCAGATTCTCGGCCATCTTGCGGTCGTTCCAGCCGTAGCTGAACGACGCGCCGAGCGTGGGAAACCATCCGCTCCGCGCGGCCGAAACGCCCGATCGCGCGGATTTGATCGTATGCTCGAGGCTCTTGAGGTCGGAGCGGTAGGACATCGCGTGCTGAACCTCGGTCCCGGCGTCGAGATCGGCGAACTCGATCGTCATGGTCGTATCGACGTCAATTGCCCGATCCCCCTCTATCTTGAGAAGCGCCGAGAGGTCCTGCTTCGCGAGCTCCACGCCGTGCTTCGCCTTGATCAGGACGAGCCTCGTGTTCGAATGGCGTACCCGGGCCTTGAGCACGTCCGCGCGAGTGGCGGAGCCTACATCGAGGAGCGCCTCCGTGCGTTCGAGGTTTCTCCTCGCGGATTCGGCGCTCTCCCCCGCCACACCGAGGAGCATCTTGGCGCGCACGAGATCGTAGTAGGCGCGGATGACGCTCGCCGCGATGACGTCCCTGCGAAACGTGAGCGCCTCGCGGGCGGCGTCTCGGTTGAACATCGCCGAACGAACCCGGCTGATGTTGCCGCCCCCGTCGAAGACCTGGACGTCCGAGGAGAGCCTGAAGCCGTACTCCTCGTAGTCGAATCCTTGGTCCTGGACGGGGCGTCCCGACGCGTCGAATTGCACCGAGGAAGGCCCGTAAAACCGGTGCCCCGTCGAGAAATCCATGGAGAATCCCGGAAGCAGCCTTCCATAGTTCATGAGGAGGTTTCCCTCGGCCTTCCGGTAGCTTTCGCCCGCGATCGCGATATCGGGGTTGCTCTTCTGCGCGATCTCGATGCACTGATCGAGGCTGTAGACGGGCTCCTGGGCCGCGCACACCGCGCTCGAAAGAATCGAAAACGTGAAAGCCGCGATCGCAAGCGCGGCCGCTGCCGAACGGCGTTTCCTCTCACACATCGTGCTTACCTTCCCTCTGCTTGTATTGTACCGAAAGAACGTATCCGTATCTTTAATTACGTCGGAATCGCCTTGGAGTTTCAATCTTCGTCCGGCCATTGTGCCATATTCGGGCCGCGCCCTCCAGAGAGAAACGCACTCCCATGCAAAAAAACGCCCGGCATGGGCGAGCCGGGCGTTCGAACATCGTCTCGAGCCGATCGATCAGGAGCCTAGTGGAGCTTGAACCTGATCGGAACCGCCATGCGGGCCTTGACGGGCACCGTGCGCTGCTTGGCCGGCCTGAACAAAAACTGCTTCGCGGCCTCCTGGGCCGATTTTTCCATCGCGGGAGTCACGTCCGATTGGATCACGGTCACCTGGAGAACCTTGCCGTCGTCGCCGACGAGCACGTTGAGAAGCACCGTCCCCTCGATACCCGCCTGGCGGGCGAGGTCGGGATACTTCGGATTGACGTACTTGACGAGCACCGGCGCTTCGTCGAACGCGTAGAATTCCTGAGACTGATCCGTCGAAGGCGGAGGCGGCATCGGCACTTCGTNNCACTTCCTTGGGAGGCGGCGGGAGCTCGAACGAGGTCGGAAGCTCGACCGCCTGGAAGTACTGTTCGCGGAGCACGTACGGTTTGAACTTGAAGGTCGGCGTGAAATAGAACATGAGCATATGAACCACAAGCACCAGGTACAGCGAATTGCGCACATACGCGTTGTATTTGTTCTTGAATTCCTGATTTGCGACAGCGATAAGGGACACGCAGATTCCCCTTTGTACTTAAGGTTTTGACTCGTAAAGCGAGGTGAACGTCACGTTGATCGCGTTGGCTTCCTTCAGCTGATCCATGATTTCGGACACGAGCTTGTATTTCGCACGCTGATCGACGTTGAACGCCACGATGATGGCGCGGTTCTCTTCCAGCATGCTCGCCACGATACCCTGGATATGCTCTACACGGGCGAGCTTGTCGTTGATGCTGATCCGGTTGAACCGGTCCGCCCAGATGTGCATGATCTGCTGACGCTGCGTGTCAGTGCCCGACTTCGCCCTCGGAAGCTGGATCGGAAGTCCTTCTTCCATCTTGAAGATGCTCGTCACCANNGATATCGGCCATCGAGGCGGTCGGGATCTCGTTCTTGACCTTTATGCGCGTCTTGATCTTCAAGGAGAATTCCTTCCTATACGCCTTTATGCCCCCGACGCGGTCGTCTTCAGCGAAATGCGATTCGCCTTGGCGAGACGGAGCTCGTCGAGGACGTCGATCATGATCCCGTAGTTCGCGTCGGGGTGCGTTTCAATGACGATCACGAGCTTGTCGTTCGCTATGAGCTTCTCTTCGATAAGCGGCCGTATGCGGCCCACAGGCAGCGGACCGGTTTCCTTCGTCGATACCGTTCCGTCGGCCAGAATCGATATGTGGAACACCGCGTCCTGTTTGAGCTTCACCGTCTTCGATTCCTTCCCCGGCAGGGACATCGGAAGCCCCTTCTCCACGGCCATGGTCGTGGTCACGAGGAAAAAGATAAGGAGAAGGAATATGATATCCGACAGCGAGGCTGCGGGGATCGTCGGTTCGAGCTTGGTTCTTTTTATGGCCATTGCAATTTCCCGCCGGCTTACTTCTTGTTGAGTTCCACGAGCTCGTTCACGAGGTTGGCGGACGCCTCTTCCATCTCGAGAACAAATCGCTCGATCTGGGATACGAAGAACGCGTGGCCAACGCTCGACGGAATCGCGATAACGAGACCCGCGATCGTCGTGAGCATCGCCTCTTCGATACCGGACGCGACGATCTTTGCGCTCACCTGCTCCGCGGCT
>JAFNGP010000146.1:3611-4665 GCA_017885175.1 bacterium | reverse complement strand
CGCGCGAGGCGGCAGTCCTCGCAGGGGCGCTCGCGCCCGAAGAAGCTCGCGTAGCAGAACGTGCCGGGGCTCGCGTCCTCCCGGTTCGACATGATGACCTTGCGGTGGTTGTCGATGAGAACCACCTCGTCGGGAATCGCCTTGAACATCGCCTCGAGCGTCGATTTCGACTCCTCCCAGCCTCCCTGCACCGTATCGAGGTACGAATTGACGACGCGGAGCTTGTTCTTCTGCTCCTCGAGCTCGGCGGTGCGTTTCGCGATCTCGGCCTGGAGCTCGTCGAGGCGCTTGTTGAAACCGGCTTCCTCGGACTGCTTCTTGATGAGGCGGTCCTTGAGCTCCTTGCGCTCGAGGGCGAGGTTCAGCATTCGCCCGATCTCGTCGAGCATACGCTGCTCCTCGGGCAGCAGCTGGCGCTTCTCGCTGTAGTAGCCGACGCGGATCTCGCCTTTGTCGTTTCCTCCGACGATGAGGCGAACGGCGATGTAATTGTAGGAATTCGGTTTCTGGCCGTATTCGATCCCCTGGTACGTGGAATAGACGATCGCCTCTTCGGGGTAGAGCATTCCGGAGGCGAGATAGCGGGGGAGCTGGGTGAAGAAATCGCTGATCGAATCCGAGTCCTCGATCCACTCGGCGATATCGTAAAGGCAGGAGAGCTCCTTGATCCGCTCGTTCTTTTCCCATTCCTGGAGCTTGCGGAGCGTCTCGAGCTTGTTGCCGAAGAAGACGAAGATCTCGCCGCCGTCGGTGTCGCCGTGCCCGGCCTTGAGCGGGATCGAACGGGAGTTCTCTCCCGCAACCGTGTACACGGCGTTCGCGCGGTTCTTTCCGCGCGCCTGCGCCATCGCGGAACGGAAGGTGGTGAGGGAAGGAGGGGTGAGAATGTCGTTCAGGTGTTTGCCCTCGGTGGATTCGTTCTCGGGCCGGCTGTCGCGCATGAGGAGGCGGTTCATATGGACGATGCTCTCCTCGCCGTCCACGACGAGAAGATAATCGAAGCTGCTCTCCATGAAGGAATAGAGATTCTCGAGCCTGATCATAGCGCGCCCCT
>JAFNGP010000146.1:1752-3597 GCA_017885175.1 bacterium | reverse complement strand
CGACGGCGCGGGCGTACTCGACGAGCGCGCCTTCGAAGTTGCACCGCGTGCCCTCGGTTTCGAGGTACGTCGAGCCGGGGAGCACGACGTCGGCCGAGCGGGTCGTCTCGGTGCTCGTCCAATCCATCGCCGCCAGAAACTCCACGTTCTGGAACCACGAACCGGGCTCGCCCCAGGCGAGCGGATCCTCGCCGATGATGAGAGCGCCCTTGAGCTCGCCCGAGGCGAGGAGTGCGCGCAGCTCCTCGCGGCTCCGCGCGCCCGCGGCTCCTTCCGGATTCGGCGCCCTGCCGGGACCGAACGCGGGATCGGCGCCCGCGATCTCGATGGCGGCGCTGTTCGCGTTCATGCGGGGAAGAAGAAGGTCCGCCCGCGCTCCCGCCGCGCGCAGAAGCACGACGAGATTGGCGAGCGTTTCCATGTCGCCGGGAGCCTGATCCTGGACGCGGTCGGGGCTGTGGATGATGACGATTCGACGAGCGCTCTTCACGATTTCGGCGGCTGTGCGGATATCCGCGGCGGCGACTCCGGAGAGGGAGGCGACCCCGTCGATCGTGAAGTCCCGGTCCTTCAGGAAATTGGCGCCGCCCGCGATCTTCTTCACGGCCGAGGGCTTGAAGTATCCGTCATCGAGGAGCGCCTGAATGACGCCGTTCCAGAGGATCGCGGCGCGTCCGCGCATCGGGTCCATGGCGAGCGTCGACAGAATCTGATCGGTCGGGTCGAGCGTCGAATTGCTCACGATGAGCTTCGCGCCGCCGCGCACCGCCTCGATGACCCGCACGGCGAGGATCAGATGATCCGATTCCATCGCGGTGTTGTTGCAGATGACGAGATCGGCGCTGTCGATGGAAGCGCGGTCGGCGGTGGAGGCGGTAAAGCCGAGCGATTCGTCGAGAGAACCCGCCTCGGTGCCCGTTCCGAGAATCGCGAGCGAAGCGACGTTGTTCGTTTTCAGTCCCTCGCGGGCGATTCTCGCCGCGAGGTAGAGCTCCTCGCTCGTGAGCTCCGGCGAGACGAAGACGCCGATCTTGCCGGCGCCGTGCTTCTCGGCGACTCTTCTGAGCCCGGAGACGACGAGCTTCTGGGCATCGCACAGGTCGCCGGCGAGGATCTCGCTTCCGCGGCGGATTTCGGCGCCCGCGACGCGCTTACGCTTGATGAAGAGCTCGTGGCCGAAGCGGCCGTAACGGCACAGGTAATCCCCCGGGATACCGGAGGGGCCGATATAGTATCGCTCGCCGCCGAATTTTTTCACGTTTATGGCGCAGCCGAGAGAGCAGTACGCGCAGTGCGACGATTCGTCGTCGGTTTCGACGCACGCCCGTCCGGGGAACGGGTATTTCACGGTGAGCGCGCCCGTCGGACAGGAGTCGACGCAGTTCCCGCAGCTCACGCAGCTCGTCTCGACGAGCGGATCGTTCAGCGCGGGTCGCATCTCGGTGCGGAATCCGCGGCCGACGAGGCCGAGCGCCGAGATCGGCAGCACGCGCGAGCACGTCCTGATGCAGCGCGAGCAGAGGATGCACTTGTTGGGATCGTAGACGACGTACGGGTGCCGCTCGTCGACCTTGTGCTTGCGGGCGTGCCCTGCATAACGGTTCATGTCGATGCCGTATTCCTCGGCGTAGATGCGGAGAAAACAGGTGTCGAATCTGAGACAGCCGCACGAGAGGCAGCGGTCGCACTCGTGGGCGTTATCCTCGAACTCGAAGCCGGTCGCGACCTCGGCGAATGAGCCGCGGCGCGCCTCGACCTCGATCTGATGCACCTCGTGGCGCGGGCTTTCCTTGATCTCGCCGAGCTCGGCCTTCCCGGGCTTCGCCCAGAATTCCTTCTTCACGA
>JAFNGP010000146.1:0-1656 GCA_017885175.1 bacterium | reverse complement strand
GTGTTCCATTTCGTGAGGCCGACCTTGGCGCCGCCGAGCTCCGTGAGCCCCTCGAGGGCGGTCGCCTGCCCGATCGCGGAAACGGCCATATGGCAGGGGAGCTCGAACTCGGAGCCCTCGAGCGGAATCGGCCTGCGGCGCCCCGAGCTGTCCGGCTCGCCGAGCTTCATCCGGAGGCAGCGGAGCGCCTTGAGCTTGCCGTTCTCCCTGACGATGCCGACGGGGGCCGCGAGCTCCATGATCTCGATGCCCTCGTCGATGCAATCCTCGATCTCCATCTTGTCGGCGGGCATCTCGTCCTTCGTGCGGCGGTAGAGGATGATCACCTTGTCCGCGCCGAGACGCCACGAGGTCCGCGCGACGTCCATGGCGGTGTTCCCGCCGCCCACCACGACGACCGTGCCTTTGAGCGGCGTCGGTCTCGCGGCCTGCTCCGGGAGAAAATCGGCGCCCTGAACGACGCCCGCGGTGTCGAATTCTCCCTCGACCTTCATCGGATTTCCCGCCCAGGCGCCGGGACCGAGAAACACCGCGTCGTATTTCTTCATGAGATCGTCGAGCGCGACGTCTTTGCCGATCCGCGTGTTGTACTTGATCTCTCCCCCCGCGCGGCAGATGAACTCGACCTCGCGGTCGACCACGTCGTCGGGAAGGCGGTAAACGGGAATGCCGTAGCGGAGCATCCCGCCGGAGCGGGGCATCGCCTCGTACATGACCGGTTTGTGTCCCTTGCGCCCGAGGAACCAGGCGGCCGTGAGGCCCGCCGGTCCCGCGCCGACGATTGCGATCGACTTCCCCGTCGGCGCCTCGCACGCGGGAGAGCCGTCATAGACGCCCGGTTGGTCGGTGACGAAGCGCTTGATCGCGTTGATGCCGACCGGGTTGTCGATATCCGCGCGGCGGCAGACGACCTCGCATTTGCGGACGCAGACGCGGCCGCAGATCGCGGGGAGCGGGTTCGTCTCGCGGATGAGGTCGACGGCCTGCCGGTAGAGCCCCATCGCCGAGAGCGCGATGTAGCCCTGGGCGTCGACGTGCGCGGGGCAGCCTTCCGTGCACGGGGACACGCAGTCGGCGTAATGATTCGATACGAGGAGCTCGAGCGCCGTCCGGCGCGATTCGACGATGCGGTCGTTCCTCGTCGTCACTTCCATCCCCGGGGCGACACGCGTGGCGCACGCGGGGACGAGGTTCGGCCTTCCCTTGACCTCGACGACGCAGAGGAAGCACGAAGCGTACGGCGCAAGCTCGGGCGAATGGCACAAGGTCGGGATCGCGTCGAGCTCGTGCTCGCGCACCACGTCGAGGATCGTCTTGTCCGGCGCCGCCTCGATTTCCTTGCCGTTGATCTTCACCTTTATGTTTTCCATCTATCCCATCCTCACTTTTTATATACAGCGCCGAATGTGCAGACCGTGACGCACTTGCCGCACTTCGCGCAGATAGACGTGTCGATCGTATGCACTGACTTCCGCTCGCCCTTGATCGCATCGACCGGGCAGCTCTTCACGCAGACGGTGCAGCCGGTGCATTTTTCCGGGTCGATGCAGAAATCGACGAGCGCGGTGCAGCTCGCCGCGGGGCAGCGCTTGTTCCTGATATGCGCCTCGTACTCGTCGCCGAAGTATTTTATCGTCGTGAGCACGGGGTTCGGCG
>JAFNGP010000145.1 GCA_017885175.1 bacterium | reverse complement strand
ATCTCGGGAGGCGTGTACTCCTTCCCGTCGAGCCGCACGCGGGCGTCCCCGTTCGGCCCCTGGAAAACTTCATAGGGAACCTCGGAGATCTCGTTCGCGACCTCCGCGTACTTGCGCCCCATGAATCGCTTGATCGAGTAGACGGTATTCTTCGGATTCGTTATCGCCTGTCTCTTGGCCAATACCCCGATGAGCCTCTGCCCATCCTTGAATCCGACGATGGAGGGAGTCGTTCGCCCCCCTTCCGGGTTCGGGATGATAACGGGCTCTCCCCCCTCGATAACCGCCACGCAAGAATTTGTGGTTCCGAGATCGATACCTATTGTTTTTGACATCGCCAGCACCCCTTGGGTTAATTCTTATTGAGAATGTCTATTACAAGTATCGTACCATTTAAATCGCATTGTCAATCATTTTAACATATTGTATTATAATGAAATACGGCTGTGCCCCGGCAAGGGGCATCCAGTGATGAGGGCATGAGGCAGATAACGGTATGCCATTAACGCCATATTGGCATCATATGGCAGAACTACTTTTCTTCGCCTTTTTCGACAAAATTACACCTTGCGTCTCCATTTTCAAAAATCAGAATGACCTCCTGGCATATTTCGAAGTTCTTGCGCGCGAGGTCGCTATAGCTGTAGAAGAAACACATTCTCTTTTCCGCGCACTTGTTCTTTTTCCGACAGATGGCGAACTGGCCGGCGACCCATGAGGTCAGGCAATCGCCATCCTGCACTCCCCACCGCTCGCAACCACGCTCGATATCATGCTCATGATGATAGGGAAAGAGCTGTTTCTTGATATCGAAAATGAGCTTCTCCAGTCGATTCATGCGATCGGAGCTCCTTTCCGCTCATCTTAACGATACGCAATTCCGTGTGCAAACTCAACACTTCGAACCCCCTGGAAATATTTTCCTCGCGATGAAATATTCCATTGACATGCTGGGGTATAGTACCTAAACTCACGAAGAGAGTCTTTGCAATTAACTCTTTGTCCATTAGACGGTTATTCGACATCCTGGAACTCGAGGCGCACAACCCTCGAACCCACTCCCGGATGCACCCCTGACACCGATTGCAGAGGCTCTCATTCTTTTTCTCTCAATCTCAAAAGAAGCGCGATAAGTCTCTCGCGGGTATTTTCCTCCGGATTCTCGATAACGGCCTCGAAAAGCCTCCTCAGAATCTTCCCCACTTCGGGGCCCTCCGGGATGCCGAGCGTCTCTATGATATCGGCCCCGCCGATCGCGAGGTCCCCGATCTTGAAAGCCGCCTCGGACGCGAGCACGCGTTCGAATCGCTTGCGTATCGAGGCATTCTGGGCGACGACCGCGTCGTCGCCGCGGGACAATCCGTCCGCTTCCCGAAGCGCGAGAAGATCGCCGAGATTCTCGCGGCCAGCGCGCACGATGAAGCGTCTCACGGCTGCGTCGGACCAATCATCCGTGATGTTGAACATATGGTGCACGATGAGCGAGACGACCTTTCTCCGAAGATCGCGGGGGAAGCGCAGCCTTTCGAGAATCGCGTCGGCGTCGCGCGCGCTCGCCTCCTCGTGGCGGTAGAACACGGTCCTTCCGTCCACAACCTGCTTCATCTCCTTCTTGCCGATATCGTGCAGCAGGGCGCTCCATCGAAGGGGAAGCTCCGGCCCCGCCCGGTCGCAGCTCTTGAGGCCGTGCATGAAGACGTCGTCCGGATGAAACTCGTTTTGCTCCACGCCGAATGTCGCGTCGAGCTCGGGAAGGACGAACGGAAGAATTCCCTCCTCGTGCATGAACAGGAATCCGCGCGAAGGCTTATCCGCAAGCCCGAGCAGCTTGTTCAGCTCGTCGCGCACGCGCTCCGCCGATACGCTCTCGAGCAGCGCGCCGTTCCTCCGCATATCCGCGCGCGTCTCTTCCTCGACCGCGAAGTCGAGCCGCGCCATGAGCTGAACGCCGCGCAGAATCCTCAGCGGATCCTCCAGAAACGAGTCTCTGCGGTTGACCCTGAGAAGCCGTTTCTCGAGATCGGCCCTTCCCCCGAGCGGATCGACGACGATCCGCGTCCCGAGATGCAGAGCCATCGAATTGACCGTGAAGTCGCGCCGCTCGAGATCCCTCTCCACCGGGAGACGGGGATCGAACCTGACGCTGAAGTCCCGATGGGCGATTCCCGTGGAGAACTCCGTGCGCGGGAGCGAGATGTCAACCGTGCGCCCCGACGGCGGAGTGAATTTGATCACGCCGAACGATTTTCCGACGAGGTTCACGCTCCCGAACCGTTCGAGACGCGATACGAGATCGTCATACTCGATCCCCGACGCGAGGTAGTCCTCGTCGACCGATCCCGCGCCGGCGCCGCGGAGCATCTCCCGCACCGTTCCCCCGACGAGGTAGAGATCGCAGATCTCGAGAAGATGCCTCTCCCACGCATACAGCTCGCGGCCTGGATCGAACGTAGATTGGCGATTCATAGGTTAAAACTGTATCGGAGGAGGCGTCCCCGGTCAACCTTTTAGCGACGCGCCGTCGATCGCATCCATCGTTTTCTCAGTAGCCTGAAAAGGCCGCCGAGCGCCCGGGCCGGAAGCGCCCGGTACACGGCCCGCCCGGCCCATGAGGAAGCGACGGCGAATTGCAGGGAGAGCACGAGCTCGAACAGCCGCCGGCCGGCCGTCGCCCGGGGGCCGGAGCGATCGTACCGCGGCACGGCGCATCCCCACCCTCTCCACAGGCGAAGCCTCAGAAACGACCCGGTCTTCTTGAGATCGAAGGCGTGCGAATGCATCCGTTCCGCCGCCTCGACGGTTATCGGCTCCGCCTCGATGACGCGCGAACGCACCGCGCGGTCGAACAGGCGCTCCCCCGTCTCCGTGCGGACAAGCACGACAGACCAGCCGTCGGTCCCGCTCCCCTCCTTCGCCCATCCGTCTCCGACGGAGAGGTCGGCGAGCTCGTTCGCGAGATCGACGCAGAAGAGACATCTCCGGTTGATGAAGAACGGTATGACCTGGTTGAAGTCGAGCTTCGAGATCGAGCGCACGGCTCCGTCCGCCGTCCGGGCCGCGAAAGAGCCGGGCCACGCTCCCTCGCGGTACGAGAGGGCGGAGAGGTCCTCGGGGCGGTTCACGCCGAGCTTCCTCAGCATCACGCGCGTCGCCTCGTAGTAGAGATTGTTCCCGCAGTATATCCCGATTACCGGGGAAAACCCGGGGCCCGCCCGCCCCCAGCCGGCCGCCTGGAGCTTTCTCAGACCGTGAATCTGACACGGAAGGCCTACGTACGCGTAATCTCCCTTCGCGTCGGGCATCTCGCCGAGCGCGGTATTGAGCGGACTGAGATGATAGCGGCTTTGGGCCGCCGCGGCGATCTCTTCCGCGCTCGAGGCGATTCGTCCCCATCCCCGCCACGGCTCTTCCCGATGCGGCCCGAAGAGTACCGCGCCGCGCGACTCGCCGCGCCCCACGAGATCGAGGAGCATCGCCGTCACGACGCCCCCGCTCGAGCCTCTCCGTCTGACGGCGGCGTCCGACGCATGGGCGATATACGCGCCCCGCACGACGCCGAGAAGGCGGTTCGGCGCGGCGCCCCCGAACAGAACCTTCTCGAGAGGCGCAAAATCCACCGAGGCGCCCGGGCAGCACTCGAGGCACAGCCCGCAGGACGTGCACGCGTCGGCCGCGGCCGGGAGACACGCGCCGAGCGGGTCCTCGATGGCGATGTTGCCCGCCGGACACGCGCCCACGCATGTCCCGCACCTCGTGCAGAGACCGGCATTCACCACCGTCTCGATGAGTATCTCAACGGGGAGCTTTGCAGACATAGAATTGCCTCAGGCCGAGCTGGGCGAACGGCCCGTCCGCGAACAGCGCGCTCAGCCTCGTATCGAGCGATTCGAAAAACGCTCCCTTGAGCGGCGCGAAGAGCGTCCCCCGGTGCTCCAGGAGCTCGCATCCGGCCTCGCCGAGCATGCGTTTCACCACGACCGGCGCGAGGAAACGGTGGGGGCCCTCTCCGTGGTGGAATTTGAGGCGATTGTTCAAAACCGCCGTCCATTCGACGGCGCTCGGCGGGAGGCTCATCACGAGAGCGCCGCCGGGGACGAGCACCCGACGCAGCTCCGCGAGAAACAGAAACGGATCGGGCACGTGCTCGAGCGTCTCGAGCGAGAGAACCGCGTCGAAGACCGCCGCGCCGAAGGGCAATTCATGCAGGGAGCTTTGAACGAAATTCTCGCCCGGATGGAGCCGCGACGCCTGGCTCAACATTCGGCGCGAAAGCTCCGCGTTCACGAGCACGATACCGGCGCACGCCCCGCGCAGATAGGGAACGGCGCTTCCCGTCCGGGACCACACGTTGAGCATCGTCATGCCGGGCCGAAGCGTCAATCGCTTGAGCGCCTCCCTGAATCGCTGCGTATGTATCCTCTCGACGCGTTCGTTCTCCTCGCCGTATTCGCCGGCGACGCCGTCCCAGAACAGGCGCACGGCGTCCATGGAAAAGCGATTGGCGTGCCGGCCCATCTCAACGCGCCCCTTCCCCGTCGGTCACCTTCCGTATGACGCGCGCCGGATTCCCCACGGCGACGCTGTACGGCGGGACGTCCTTCGTGACGACCGATCCGGCCCCCACGATGCATCCCTCGCCGACGGTCACGCCGGGAAGGATGATCGCGTTGACTCCGATGTACGCTCCCCGCGCGATGCGAACCTTCTTGAACTCGGTCCCCCCGATGAACTTCCTCAGGAAGGGGGTCGGGGTGAGATGCGCGACGATCACGACCCCGCGCGTGAGAAATACGTCGTCCTCGATCTCGACGAGCTCCGGGTAGAGCGAATCGATGAGGACGTTCGCCGCGATCCGGACCCGGTACGGATGCGCGATTCTCACCCCGCGGATCTTGTGCAGCCACGAGGCGAGCGTATGCGGCCAGCTCACGTAATACGCGCAGTGCCCGAGGAAACCCCTCCAGAACCCCGAAGGGGAATTATGGTGTCTCTCACCGATCTCGTTCATAGTACCCCCTGTTCGACGGGCGCCTCGGGTGCCTTCTTCGAATGGAGCGGAACGCTCAGCCAACATAAAAGCCCCGTGAATCCCTGTATGAGATAGACGAGAATGAACGCGAACGAAAAGGTCACCGCCGCCTCGCGGCTGAGGCCCGCCCTGCTGAATATGAGGATGAGCGCGAGATCCCGGGTGCCGAGCCCCGACAGCGAAACGGGAATCAGGGAGACGAATACGGCGGCAGACACCGATACGATCAGAACGGGAACCGACGCCTCGAGCCCGAGCGCTTTCGCGAAAATGATGAAGAAGAGATAATGCGCCGTCCAGGCGGCCAGGGTAAGCAGCGCCGCGATCGCCGACGTCCGGATCCCGAGGAGTCCGAAATCGCCGATGCTCTCCGTGGCGATCCGATCGATGCTCGCCCGGATTCCCCGATTGGGCATTCCCGAAATGAACTTCCGCACGAAACGTTTGAGAAATTCCCTCCTGCACGCAAGCGCGGCGACGGCGATCGCGACGAGGGCGAGCAGCACGGAGCTCATGAGGAGCTGATTCGTGAAAATACCCGGGAAGAAAAGCAGGCTCGCGTACCCGATCACGGCAAGAAACACGATATCGAAAAGACGGTCGGCCAGCGAGCTGAATATCGCCTTGCCGGTCGCCATCCCTCGCCCCGCGAGGTAGAGACTCTTCGCAAAATCCCCGATATGCCCCGGCGTCACGACGCCGAGATAGAGGGAAGCGGCGTATATCCTGAACGCCATGAAGACCGGAACCTCTATCCCCTGCGACGAGACGATTCGTCTCCACCTGAGACTCTTGAGAAGCGTGAGAACGAAGAGCAGCGCGATTCCGGAGAGCGCGTGGGAAAGCTTGATGTGGCGGTACGCTATCCATATCTTCCCGAGATCGACCCGCGTGAGGATGACGGCGAAGAGAGCTACGCCGACCGCCTGAAAGAGAATTTGCACCCATTTGGAGCCGATGAATTTCATTCCGTGCCCGCGGCGGTCAATCGAATCGACGTTCCCGCCTGATCGCGGAGATCTGGTCCGCGAGGATGCCCATGAAGAAGAGCAGGATTCCCGAGAGGATCGTGAGCACTCCCGTGTTCGGCACCTTGTGGAACGCGATGATGCCGTAGATGGTGAACGCGCAACCGAGCGTGAAGAGCACGAGAGCCGCCGGTATGAATACCTTCAAAGGGTTGAAGAGCACGATGACGCGCACGATGAGCATGAAGGCCCCGTAGCCGTCCCGCAGAAAGGCGACGGTGCTCGCGCGCCCGATCCTCTTCTCGACGTCAATGGGGACGTATTTGACGCTGTATCCTTCGCGCAGGTACGCGAGGGTAATCGTCGTCGTGAACGAAAAACCGTTCGGGCAGAAGTGAAGAAAGCTCTTGATCGCGCTCTTCCTGAAGACCCGCAAGCCCGAATTGAGGTCGGGTATCTTGACGCCGCACAGAAAATTGGCGACCATCGACAGCAGCTTCTTCCCGGGCGCGCGGAACCCGACCATTTTTCTTCTCGCCGCCACGACCATGTCGTACCGGTCCATTTCCCGGAGAAGCGCGTTGATCATCGACGGATCGTGCTGACCGTCCGAATCCATCATGAGAATCAGCTCGTGCGAAGCGCTCCTGATCCCCGTTTTGAGCGCCGCCCCGTACCCCTTGTTGCCCGGATGCGCCACGACCCTCGCGCCATGGCGCGCCGCCACCGCCGCGGTCTTGTCCGTGGAGCCGTCGTCGATGACGATGACCTCGTAGCGTTTTTCGCGGGCGACCGGCATCAGGCGGCCGAGCGCGAGATCGAGCCCCCGCTCCTCGTTGTACGCGGGAATAATTATCGAAAGCGATCCCTGATACATCCGGAAACCTCGCAGGACTAAAGAAATGCCGGGGACCGGAATCGAACCGGTATGAAGCTCGGCTTCAGCGGATTTTAAGTCCGCTGCGTCTACCAGTTCCGCCACCCCGGCACGGAAGCGATGGTAAATGAAGCATGCGCGGGCGGCAAGAGAAAAGGGCGTTCTCGCCCGCCGGACCGATCCTCGCTAGAATAGCGTGTAGATAAACGGGGCTATCGCGCTTCCCTGCGTCAAGACGATCAGAGCGCCCAGCAGAAGAAGCATGATCACGACCGTCGCAAGCCACCATTTCCTGCTCTTGAACAGGTACTGCGTGAACTCTTTGATAATGCCGATCTTCCCCATCGAATCGCCCTTTCACGTCAGAACGGCTTCTCGCACCTCTTCGGATCCTCCGCGGCGCTCTCGCGCGGTATCCAGTACGTCGCCGCGTTCCGATCGATCTTCTCGCGCAGAACGTCCTTGCCCGCGAGCTTCATGACGACGCCGATCGGCGTCACGATCCCGAAGAAGATCGCGCCGAGAATAATGCGGGAGACGAACCATCCCAACACAAAAGCGAGCCCCATCCATACGCGATGAAGTCCCTTGAGCGCGCGCGGCGCAACCAGTCCGAAGAAGAGAAACGCGGCCGCGACCACCCACGTCCAGAAGGCCCGCCGCGGATGGTGGCCGACGAAGTGCATGGCGACCCCGATCAACGCGAGAGCGGCGGCCATGGTAAGGCCGAATTTCCTCAGCGTCGCGCGGTCCTGCACGAGCTTATTCAGTTCCGTCGATACGTCACGAATGATGCTCACGGGTCTGCTCCCCGGCCATCGCGCATCCTGCGCGCGACCGCGTTCTTTCGCGCTCAATCAAGCTCGTACGTCGTCCGCCAGTCGATCTCGTCGTGAAAAGAGGGCTGCTCCCTCTTGTCGAGAATGCAGCTCTCCATGACGAGGTAATCCATTTCGGTGCGCATGAAGCACGTATATGCGTCGAGCGGAGAGCAGACGATCGGCTCCCCCCGCACGTTGAACGAGGTGTTGACGATCACGGCGCATCCCGTTTTCGCCTCGAACGCGGATATGAGCCGGTGATAGAGCGGATTCGTTTCGCGATGCACCGTCTGGACGCGCGCCGAGTAATCGATGTGCGTCACCGCGGGAATCTCCGAGCGAACGACGTTGAGCTTGTCGATTCCGAAAAGCCTCCGTTCATCCTCCGTCATCGCGCGGCGCCTCGCAGGGACGACGTCCGCGACGAGCAGCATGTAGGGACTCTCGCAGCCGAGCTCGAAGTAATCGGAGACGCGCTCCGCGAGCACGGAAGGCGCGAAGGGACGAAAACTCTCTCGGAACTTGATCTTGAGGTTCATGATCTTCTGCATCTTCGACGAGCGGGCGTCCCCGAGAATCGACCGGCTGCCGAGGGCGCGCGGTCCGAATTCCATGCGGCCCTGGAACCATCCCACGACCTTCTCGCTCGCAATGAGGCCGGCGACCGCTTCGGGAAGCGCGTCGTGACCGATGTCGCGGTACGGAAGCTTGTGCTTATCGAGAAACGCCCGGACCTGGCCGACGCTGAAAGCGGGCCCGAGATACGACCCCCGCTGCCCGTCCGCCGCGCCGCCGGCGTCCCGGCCGTTACCGAGATACTGATGCCAGACGAAAAGCGCCGCGCCGAGGGCGCCTCCCGCGTCCCCCGCCGCCGGCTGTATCCAGATCTCCTCGAACGGACCCTCGCGCAGGATTCTGCCGTTCCCGACGCAATTGAGGGCGACTCCTCCCGCGAGACAGAGGTTCTTCTTTCCCGTCACCGCGTGCACGTGCCGCGCCGTCCGGAGCATCACCTCTTCGGTGACGTCCTGGATCGAACGGGCGAGATCCATGTCGCGCTGCGTCATCTCCCCTTCCGGTCTCCGCGGCGGCCCTCCGAAGAGCTTGTGAAATTTCCCGCTCGTCATCGTGAGACCCGCGCAGTAGTTGAAATAATCCATGTTCATTCTGAACGAGCCGTCATCCTTGAGATCGATCAGGTGCTCGAGAATCGCCGGAACGTACTTCGGCTCCCCGTACGGCGCGAGCCCCATGACCTTGTACTCTCCCGAATTGACCTTGAAGCCGGTGTAATAGGTGAACGCGCTGTAGAGGAGTCCGAGCGAGTGCGGGAAATGCTGCTCGCCGAGAATCGACACCCTGTTTCCCGCTCCGACGCCGTACGACGAGGTCGTTTTCTCGCCGACGCCGTCCATCGTCATGAAAGCCGCCTCCCCGAACGGGGACGGGAAGAACGCCGACGCGGCATGAGATTGATGATGCTCGGGAAAGAGAACCGTACCCTCGTATCCGAGCTCGCTCTTGATGAGCTCGGGGATCCATGCCTTTTCCCGGATCCAGAGCGGGACCGCCATGAGAAACGACTGAATGCCCCGCGGCGCGGAGGCGAAGTACGTTTCCAGAATCCGCTCGAACTTGAGAAGCGGCTTGTCGTAGAAGGCCACGTAATCGAGAGCCTCCACCGGTATCTTCGCCTGATCGAGGCAGAAGGCGATCGCGTGTTTCGGGAATCCCATATCGTGCTTCCGGCGCGTGAAGCGTTCCTCCTGCGCGGCGGCGACGAT
>JAFNGP010000144.1:1368-14291 GCA_017885175.1 bacterium | reverse complement strand
CGCAGAAATAGTCGCTGTAGCCGGCGACGCGCACGATGAGATCGCGGTGCTGCGCGGGGTCGCGCTGCGCCGCGCGGAGCGTCTCCGCGTCAACCACGTTGAACTGTATGTGGTGGCCGCCGAGCCCGAAGTACGTTCGAACGAGCGAGACGAGCCCGCCCAGCCCCGTCTCGTCCTCGAGGATCCGCGGCGTGAACTTCTGATTGAGAAGCGTTCCGCCCGTCCTCGCGTGATCCATCTTCGCCACCGACCGGAGAACGGCCGTCGGGCCCTTGCGATCGGCGCCCTGCACCGGCGAGACTCCCTCGGACAGAGGCGCCGCGGCCTTACGGCCGTCCGGCGTGGCGCCGGTCACGCGCCCGAAGTAGATATGAACCGTCGTCGGCAGCAGGTTGATGCGGTACGCGCCGCCTCTCGTGTTCGGCCTCCCGTCGATCGCGTCGAAATACGCGTCGAAGAGCCGCAGCATACTGTCGTCCGCGCGGTCGTCGTCGTTGCCGTAGCGCGGGGTCCGGTTGAGAAGCATTTGGCGGAGCCTCTCCTCGCCCTCGAAGTCGCGCGCGAGCGCATCGAGGAGCCGCCCCATCGGAAGCGATTTCTCGTCGAAGACGTGATGCTTGATCGCGCTCATGCAGTCGGTCATCGTGCCGAGCCCGACGCCCTGGATGTAGCTCGTGTCGTATCGCGCGCCGCCGGCGTTGTAGTCCGTGCCCTTCGCGACGCAATCGTCGATCAGGATCGAGAGAAACGGCGCAGGCATGCGCTCGGCGTAGAGCCTCTCTACGCCATCGTTCCCGCGGATCTTGATGTCGACGAAATGCCTGAGCTGCTTCTCGTATGCGGCGAACAGCCCGTCGAACGAAGCGAAGCCGGCCGCGTCTCCCGTCTCGAGCCCGATTCTCGCGCCCGTTCTCGGATCGATTCCGTTCGCGAGCGCGATCTCGAGAACCTTGGGCATATTGAAATAGCCCGTGAGAATGTAGCTCTCCTTGCCGAAGGCGCCAACCTCGACGCATCCGCTCGAACCGCCGGCGCGCGCGTCGACGAGCGTCTTCCCCTGCCGGACGAGCTCTTGCACGATGAGGTCCGCGTTGAACACGGACGGCTGCCCGAAGCCGGTCCGGATGATCCGCGCCGCGCGCTCGACGAACGCGTCGGGGCTTTTCTCGCTCACCTGGATCGAAGAGCTCGGCTGGAGCAGCCTCATCTCCTCGATCACATCGAGCATCAGGAAGGTGAGCTCGCTCACGCCGTCGGAGCCGTCCTCGTTCACGCCTCCCGTGTTGATCTGCGCGAAATCGGTATAGGTGCCGCTCTCCTCGGCCGTCACTCCGACCTTCGGCGGCGCCGGTTGATTGTTGAACTTTATCCAGAAGCACTGGAGGAGCTCCTCGGCGCGCCCGCGCGTGAGCGTTCCCTCCTCGATCCCCTTCCGGTAGAACGGGAGGAGGTGCCGGTCCAGATGCCCCGGGTTGAACGCGTCCCACGTGTTGAGCTCGGTCGTCACGCCGAGGTGCGTGAACCAGTAGTACTGGAGCGCCTCGTGGAAATCGCTCGGGGGACGGGCGGGAACGCGCCCGCAGATCGCCGCGATCCGTTCGAGCTCGGCCTTCCGCTCCGGGTCGCGCTCCGCGAGAGCGAGCTCCCGCGCCTTTTCGGCGTGGCGCTCGGCGAAGCGGACGAGCGCGTCGGCGCATATCCGCATCGCCTCGAGCTCATGCTCTTTAGTCTCCGCGCGCGGATCCTTTGCGCGGTCGAGCGCCGAGAGGCTGCGCTCGATATCCTTTTTGAAATCGATAAAGCCCTTCGAATAGATCTTGTCGTCGAGCACGGTATGCCCCGGCGCGCGCTGCTCCATGAACTCGGTGAAGACGCCCGCGTCGTACGCCGCTTTCCATTCGGGCGTCATCTCCCGGAACAGCATCTCCCGAATCGTTTTCCCGCGCCAGAAGGGAATGATTTTCTCCGCGTATACCCGCCGCGCCTCGGGGCTCACGGCGAACGGTATCTTCTCCCGCGAATCGAGAAGATCGAGATCCTCGAGACTGTGGCAGCAGAGCTCGGGGAAGGTCGGCGTCGCTTTCGGCGCGGGGCCCTTCTCTCCCACGACGAGCTCTCCCTCGCCGATATGGATCGTTTTGCGTTCCATAAGGCGGCGAAACGCGAAAGCGCGGCGCAGCGGCGCGGGGAGTTCCTCGCCCATCTCGGCGTACGCATCCGTCACGAGCTCGGCGCGCTCGGTCGAGATGAACGGCTTCGCTTCGAGGCTCTCCCGTCTCAGACGGGCGACCCGCTCGGTCATCATCGGTTCAGCCTCCGATATTCACGTGCAATCCGAAGGATCTCAGGATTCCGGCGATCGCCGACGTACGCTCCGCGGAAAGCGCGGCGGCGTCCGGGAGCCGGTACGGCCTCCCGAGCCGGGCGTACTTTTCGGCGCCCAGCCTGTTATATGGAATTATATCAATTCCAATTAAGGCAGGCAAGGAGCTTGCCAACGCCCCGATTTGCCGTACCGTTTCCTCATCGTCGTTTATTCCGGGGATGACGGCGAAGCGCAGACGGATGTCATGGCCATGCCGCGACAGGGCTTTCAGATTCGCGACGATCCGCTCGTTCGAGACTCCCGTCAGCTCGCGATGCCTCGTGTCGTCGATAATTTTGATGTCGTACAGAAACAGATCGACCATCCCGCGAATCCTGTCTATCGACTCCCACGGCGCGTAGCCGCACGTATCGAGGGCCGTGCGGATGTTCCTCTTTCTGCTCGCGCGGAGCAGGGCGTCCAGAAATTCAATCTGCATCAGCGGCTCTCCGCCCGAGAAGGTCACGCCGCCGCCCGATTGCCTGTAGAACGCAACGTCGCGTTCGACCTCCGCCATCACCTCTTCGACGGCCGCCTCGCGCCCCGTCAGGCGGCGCGCTTCCGCGTAGCAGACGGCAGCGCACGCGCCGCAGCGCGCGCATACGCCGGGGCCGGCGACGGGGCGGCCCTTCGCGTCCCGCGCGAGCGCTCCCTCCGGACATGCGTCCGCGCACGCGCCGCACGCGATGCAGCGGCCCCCGCGGAAATCCGTTTCCGCGCCCGGAGATTGGCTTTCGGGATTGTGGCACCACCGGCAGGAGAGAGGACATCCCTTGAAGAAGACGGTAGTCCGGATACCGGGCCCGTCGTGGATGGCGTAGCGCCGCACGTCGAAGATGACGCCTTTCGTCATGGCCGCTCCGGCGCCGCGCGAGCGCCTCCCCACCAGACACGCGCGAACTCCTCGAGCTTCGAATAATCGCCGCTCCACGTCGTGTACATGACGCCGACGACGTTCGGCGATTCGCCGACGGCGAGCGCCCACGCCGCGCGATTCGTTTCCACGTCCCCGTCGTAGAAACCGGCGATCATGATCCTCCTGACGCGCCCGGAAAAGAACTCGAGGCTCTTCCCGGCCTTTTCCGGCTCGCCCCACTTCATCACGGTGACTTCGGGATCGAGGCCTTTCCACGATCCGGCGAAGGAATTGTTCACGAGATAATAATCCCCGCGGGCGTTGTGGTTCGGATCGAGCATGTCGGACCAGACGTAGAGCGGCTTGCCCTCGCCGGCGCTCCTCGCGATCTCGCAGCATCGCCGCATGTTGAACGCGAGAAGCTCGCCCGAGCCGCGGAAACGCTTCACGTCCGAAGGCTCCCATCCCGCGCAGCGGATCTCGTCGTTCGCTAGAAAAAAGCCGTCCGGCGCAAGAGTCTCGTTCGTCCACTCTATCTGCCGTTCGCAGAGATCGAAGACCTTTTCATCGGAGAGAGCGCAGCTCACCTGGCCTCCGTAGAATATCGCGGGGTGATAGCACGAGAGCGAGACGCGTTCTCCCTCCCGGATTCGCGAGCCGGCGGGAACGCCGATAACGGGGGGCTCGTGGCGCGTATCGTAGGTGCCCGGCCATCGGGAACGCCCGAGCGCGGGATCGACGACGCGCTCGAAGTCTCTCCCCTCCTCGTATACCGCGCCGCGCCTGCCGGTGACGGTCAGGGGAAGCGTTTCGCGCCGCAACACGTTGAGCGCCGGCACGGCGTCGACGCGCAGATCGTCCCACCAGATCTTCCCGCCCTTTGCTCCCCAGACTCCGGCCCCGACGATCACGCTCGAAAACCCAAGGCTGTTGAACGTCACCGATTGCTCGACCCAGTCCGTCGTGAGATCGTCGGCGCTGTTCACGTATCTGAATTCCCGGCCCTCGGGAATCACGAGGTCCTGGTATTGCAGCGACCGGCGGGAGACGAGCGCGACGACGGCGAGCATGTTCGCCGTGAGGCGCTCCGTTTTCATCCAGACGCGGATCCGGTACTGCTGCCACGGCTTGACCGCGATTCTCTGGAACACGCGGCCCATGCCGTGCTCGTTCACGACGGCCGTGTTCTCGAAGCGGAGGGACGCGCGCCCCTCTCTGTAAATCGCCGTGTCGACGAACGAGCCCTTTCCCGAATCGTCCTGCAGGCCGAAGTCCGCCACGCGTTCTCCCCGGTATTCCTCGAACGATCCGTTCCCGACGCCCGCGGGCTGCTCGGGAACGAGGCGGTTGCCGCGGCGCACGAGCGCCGCGTTTCTGATGGGCAGCCCCGCGGCGAGGTTGGTGTCGTTCGCGAGAAAGGGCTCGCCGTAGCCGAAGGGAAACACGCAGGCGACGAGCTCGAGACCGAGCTTCGTGGCCGTCGCGCGCACCTTCGCCGCGTTTTTCCTCCAGCGCTCCGGCTCGGGGAGCAACGGCCACATGAGCGTTTTCGTGTCGGAGAAGAGGACGCCGGTGTAACCCGCCTGGCGCGCGCGCCGGAGGACGTCTTCTATTTTCTGAACGTTCTCGTCGACGTACAGGTTGCTCGCGATGTACACCCAGCGCTTCTGCCAATCTCTCGCCGGCGCCGCGCCGCCGGTCGCGCCGGCCAGGAGAACGGCCGAGATCGCGGCGAGCGCCGCCGCGCGTATGAACGCACGCAGTTTGTTTCTCATCGATCCGTCACCGCCGAAGCGTTCAATTCACGACCCTGCAGATGAATCCCTTGAGGTAGCTGCTCTCGGGAAAGCTCAGGAGCGTCGGATGGTCGGACGCCTGTCCGAGACGCCTGATGATCTGCGCTTCGCACCCGGCGTCGAGCGCCGCGTCCGAAACGATCTTCTGAAAGAGCTCCGGCTCCATGAGCCCGGAACACGAGAAGGTGAACAGTATCCCGCCCGGCCCGAGCAGCTTGAAAGCGAGCAGGTTGATGTCCTTGTATCCGCGGCTCGCGCGCGAGAGATTCGCCTTCGATTCGGCGAACTTCGGCGGATCGAGCACGATGACGTCGAACATACGTCCCTCGTCGCGCCATGCGCGCATCACGGTGAAGGCGTCCCCCTCGACGTTTTCGATCGTCGATGCATCGATGCCGTTGAGCTCGGCGTTTTGCCGGGCGAGGTTGAGCGCCGGCGCGGACGAATCGACGTTCGTCGCGGCGACGGCTCCCGCGGCGAGCGCCGCGATCCCGAAGCCGCCCGTGTACGAAAAGCAGTTGAGCATCGCCGCCTCGCGCGCGAATTCGGCGATCATGGCGCGGTTCTCGCGCTGATCGAGATAGAATCCCGTTTTGTGCCCGCGCTTGATATCGACGAAGAAACGGCACGGGCCCTCCCGGATCTCGACGAGATCGGGAGGCTCGGCCCCGGCGAGCACGCCCGCGAGCTTCGTGAGCCCCTCCTTCTCTCGCACGTCGGCGTCGGAGCGCTCGTAAACTCCCGTGACGCCCTCGAGCCGCGAGAGCGCTTCGACCACGGCGGCCTTCCAGTATTCGGCCCCCGTGGTCAGAAACTGGACGACGAGGTATTCGCCGTACCGGTCGACGATGATCCCCGGCAGTCCATCCGACTCGGCGTTGACGAGGCGGACGCCGTGCGGCCCTTTCCCCGCGGTGAGCGCCGCCCTCGATTCGGCGGCGCGAGAAAGGCGATCGGCGAAGAACTCCGGAGAGACCTCCTCCTGCGGATCGAACGTCCATACCCGCACCGTCATCTGAGACCGGGGCGAATAGGCGCCCCGGCCGAGGAGCGCGCCCTCCGCGGCGAGAATATCGACGGTCTCCCCCGCTCGGGGACGCCCTTCGACCCGGGCGATCGCGCCGGAAAATATCCACGGATGTCTTCGCATCAGAGATTTTTCGCGGCCACGTTTGAGAACGATCGCCTTCATGATTGAAACAGATCCGTCCTCTCCCTGAGCGCCGCGGCGATCGGCTCATCCGCCGGCGCGAGCTTGTATTTCCCAAGGTCGCAAGGGCTCACCCATTCGATCGCGTCGTGCGCCGTCAACCGGAACTCTTCCGACGCGACGCGCGCGCGCAGCGCAACGAGGTCCATCGAGCCGCGCGCGGAGCGGTATTCGTTCCGGGCGATCACCTCCGCCACCGTCGCCGCGACGCCGAGCTCTTCCATCAGCTCGCGCGAGAGACACTCCTCGATCGTCTCCCCCGCTTCGACCGCCCCGCCCGGAAACTCCCAGAAGCCCTGATGGCTGTCCCCCTGCTTCCGCCGCGCGAGGAGCACCTTCCCTTTCAAGATGATGATTGCCGCGGCAACGAGCTTGATCGGCATATTCGACCTGTCGTGGATTTGCTTTCGCCTACTTCGTATTCTTCACCGTCGAAATCTTCAGAAGCGTATAGAGACAACAGAATCTGATAAACGCCGTGATCAGGAGTATGCCCCCGACGATGCCGAGAATAATGGCGAGAGTGCCGTGCACCTTCCCCGTCACCAAAAGAATGACGACGACGAAGGCCAGGAGAAATCTGATCGCCCGATCGACCGTTCCGATATTAGCCGTCATGAGCGGCCCCCTTTCAGGATCGACGAACCCATCCGCGCACAAGGAATTCGGTGATTATTGTGCGGCACATTCGCGCCGCGCGCAAGCCGCAAATTGATCGATCCCGCGGCGCGTCTCAGGAATCGGGACGAGGCGAGGCGGTGCGCCCGCGATACAGGAACGAAAGCCCCAGGGGAATGACGATCGCGTACAGCGGCATGATAAGCCGCACTTCATGCCATATGCCCCACAAGGCCACCGCGGCGAGATACAGGGGAACAAGAAGTGCGGTCCGCTTCGCGAATTCGGGAGCGCGCCGGAAACCGGCGGCGGCGAATATCCAGAACGCGCCGAAGATGAGCGCGGCGCGCATGACGGCACGAAAGATCGCCAATGTATCCGTATTCCGGGCAAGCAGCTCCCCGATCGTCACGACGCGCGGCGCGCCGCCGAGGAACAGCCTCAGCCCGAAGAAAGCGGCCGCCCATATCGCCATATAGCCGCCGAAGAGCAGCAGAGCCTTTCCGCCGGCCGGACGACTCGCGCCGTCCCCCGCTTTCGTTCCGGCGATTGCGAAGAGATACGCCAGGGGAATGAAGAGCGCCGTCTCCCGGTTGAGCGACGCGAGCGCGACGATCAGGGCGAGCGCTTTGTACCGCCCGTCGCGGACGCAGAGAAGTCCCGCCGCAAACAGCCCCGCCTCGAGAACGCTCCACGGCTGAAAATAATGATCCCTGAGCGCCATCGGCATCGTAGCGGCGGCGAACAAAACGCCGATGAGGGCCTGCTCGTTCGAAAACCACCCCCTGAAGTATCGATACAGCACTCCGAGCAGAAAGAAAATCGCCGCGAGATCGTAGATCGCGTACGCGAGAAGAAACGCCCTGTCCCCGGGGAGCGCCGCGCCGAGCGCGCGCGTGAGCGCCTCCCCGATGAACGGCACGAGCACGCGGTACCGGTACGGCGAATCCGCGGTTCCCCGCAGTATCTGCCCGTGGAGCTCGAGGCGTTCCTTGAGATACGGGCTTCCCACCTCCCGAAAATAGATGTACGCGAGCACGGCGGAGACGGACAGGATGATCGCGAATGTCGTCCAGCCGGCTCGCCCTCCGTCCGCGCGCGATTCAGGCGTTCTCATAGTTTGATCGATTCCAGCGCGGCATTCGCCCGCGCAAAGGCCGCCGAGGTCCCCGTGCGGCCCGACACGCGCCACGCGAGCCAGAGCCAGGCGAAGAGCGCGAGCAGCCGCCCGTACGACCAGGGAAAGAAATCGAACGTGGGCATGAGGAACGCGAGAAAATAGGCGGCGCCGAAAACCGACCATTCGCCGGCCGACGAGAGCTTCCTCGCCATCACGAGGAAGGGAAGGGCGAGAAAGACCCCGTGGTGCTCCCATATGAGCGGAGAGAGAAGCATCATGAGCGGAAGGAGCGCGGGGAGGGCATTGAGGACTCTCCCCTTCTCCGCTTCCCCTTCATAAAACGTTTCGCGCCGCACGTTCCTCGAAACGACGGCGAGAGCCGCGGCCGCCGCCAGAATCTTCAAGGGCACGACGAAATATTGAACGGACGCCTGCCCGGCGCCGAGCGAGGCGAAGAGCGCCCGTACGAACGAATCGAGCGAATTCTCCCGGAAGCTCGGGCCCCCGGCGCCGTAAAGTGCGCCCACGTTCGTCAGAAAATCCCGGTACGGGGAGACGCCGCCGGCCGCGACGGTCAAAGCCGCGACGCCGAGCGTGAACGCGGCGAACCACGCGAGCCATCTCCAGTCCTTCTGTATCAGAAACGCAAGCACGAGAACGGCCGGCGAAGCCTTGAAGTGCACGGCGAGGCTCATCGCCAAGGCCGAGAACACGATCGACCGCGGATACAGGAGCAGCGCGGCGAGAATCAGGTTCATCACGTGAATATTGACCTGGACGTAGCAAAGCGTCCGGATGACCGGCACGTTGACGAGGAGAAATGCGGCCGTGACGAGCGCGGCGAGGCGCGGGGAAAAGCCGTACCGTTTCAGCGTCGCGTGCAAGAGAAAGAAGAACGCGAAAAGGGAAAGCGCGTTCAGGATCCAGCAGAGATCGAAGATGACTCTCCAGCCGAACGGCACGAGAGGCTTGAGCAGGGTCGCCCAGAACGGCGGATAGAGATAGCGCGCGTGGAGAGGCTCCCCCTGGAAAAGGTTGGAGGCCGCCTTGATATAATCGTTGATGTCGCCGTACACGGTGCGCTCGCGAAGAAAATTGACGTACAGCAGAGCGACGGCGAGGAAGCACACGGCGGTGAAGACGTTTCCCGAATGGATGCGACGGCGGGCGAGAAGCAGGAGAAAGGCGCCGAACAAGAGCCACGCGAGAGCGACCGAAAAGAACGTGATCGCGACGTCGGAGAGCGGGCCCTGCTGAATGACCTCTTTGAACCCCGCGGCGCCGCGGGCCTGATACAGGCCGAGGGCGGCCGCGATCACCATGACGGTGATTGCGCACCAGACGAGCGCTGCTTCATGTGACGGCGATAGACGGCGCATGTGATCCCGCGAATTGCCCATGAAAAACGATAAAGCCTGCCGCCATTATACCGCACGGGCCGGCGGCAGGCTATTGCGTTTTATTCGCGGGCTGGCTGTATGAACAACCGCGCGGTCTCGTCCTTGGCGAGCACCCAGATGCCGTAGATTCCGAACGCGGTGCCGATCGGGAAGTTGAAGATATCGAGAACGGAAAGAACCATGACGAGGTATCGCGCCCAATTCTTCCGTCTCAGTATCCCGACGCCTCCAACGAGGTTGAGCACGGAACACAGGACAAAAAAGAATGCGAGCGGCATCGCGATAGCCGTGAGTATCACGAGCGCCTCGCCGTCGCCATCGACGCATTGGGCGATAATCCCGGGACCTATCAGGAACAGGATGATAATCCCGGCGGTCATGATCCCCATGACGGCGGATCCGATCCTGAGCGCGGCGACCACAGTTACGTGTTGCTGCATAATTGTTCCTCCTCTCTTCCATAGGAACGTTCGCGGCGCCCGGATTGTTGCATTAATTCATTCTCGTCTGCAACCATTCGCCGCGCCGGCGCGTATGAAGAACATGGGGTTTCTCATTCATGGAGGTACAGGAGAATGAAGCGAGGCGCTATTCCGGCCATTGCCGCAATCTTCATAATTGCAGTAACGTCAGCGGCTTTCGCCGACAGCAGCGGCAGGCTGTACGGGAAGCTCACCACCGTCGACGGAGACGTCTACGAGGGTCTCATCCGGTGGGACAAGAACGAAGCCTCCTGGAGCGATATCCTCAACGGCACCAAGGACCTTCATAGAAGCCATTCCTCGGATCGCCACCACGAGAAGATCGTCGTATTCGGCATCACCATCGGCGATCGCTGGAACGTGGAGGACGCGAGCTCGGTCCAATCGGGCGTTTGCTTCGGCCACATCAAGACGATCGAGCCGCTCCATGGCGACGCCGTGCGCCTGACGCTCAAGTCCGGCGAGCAGGTTCGCCTCGAGGGCGGTTCGACGGACATCGGGGAGGAGAGCCGCGGCATCGCGATCGAGGATTCCAGGGAGGGAGAGATCGAGTTCGACTGGGACGAGGTCGAGAGCGTCGAGCTGTTACAGGGACCGGCAGACCTCAAGTCGGAGTTCGGCGAGCGCCTTTACGGCACGATGACGACGCGGCACGGCGACGAATACACGGGATGGGTGAGCTGGGACGCGGACGAGCTTTTCACGAACGACGTTCTCGACGGCGAGCACAAGGATCACACCCGCAAGATCGCGTTCGACAAGATCAAATCCATCGCGCGCCGCAACTCCGATGAAGCCGTGCTGACCCTGACGAACGGCGACGAGATCGTTCTCGGCGAAACGAACGACGTCGACGACTCGAATCGCGGCATCGCCGTCTACGATCCCGCCATCGGCCAGATCACGGCCGAATGGAACGAATTCGAAAAGCTCGAATTCAAGGCGCCGCCCGCGGCCGTCGCGTATGACCGCTTCGACGGCGGCAGGCGCCTCGAAGGCACCGTGTACGCCGACGACGGCACAAAATATTCCGGCGCGATCCGCTGGGACGACGACGAGGAATTCACGTGGGAGATGCTCGACGGCGAGGATCGCGAAGTCGCGTTCGATATCGAGTTCGGCAACGTCAAGGAGATCAAGCCGGTCGGCTTTCATGCGGCTACCGTGACGCTGTGGGACGGCCGCAGCTTCAAGCTGCGCGGCACGAACGACGTCGACGAGGACAACAACGGAATATACGTCAGGAGTAACGACGGAAAGAAAGTCGAGATCGAATGGGACGAAGTGGACCGGGTCGAGTTCGCCCGATAGCGGCCGCGCGGGCGACGCGAGCCCCTACACGTTCCATTTGAACCGGTACCGGCAGCAGGAACCGCCTTTCGCGCGGCACTCTTCCTCGACGCCATCGACGTTCCGCGCGCCGCACATCCTGAGCGCTTCCTTGTGCCATCCGAGAACGGTGAGGCAATCGGGAACGGAAAAGGTCTTGGCCTCATACGTCGTCATGACGCCCGAGGTCGGACCGGTCTGCGTGTATTCGCGGCGTCCGGTATCGTAGTAAAATTTATACATGACGTCGACCTTCTTCAGGAAGGCCTGCGGATCGCCGGGCGCAAGAAACGACTTGTGGACCTTCATCAGGCTCCGCTGAGCCGATTTCGCGCCGATTTCCTCGAAGAACTTCTCCCTGCCCTCTCCGAGCACGTTGACGATGGCCCGATCGAGACGCTCGCCGAGCTCGAACGGATACCATTTCGCCGTCAGGATCAGATCGCAGAGCGCTTTCTTATCCTCCGGCGGCAGAGTCTCGAGAACTTTTTGCCAAGCATCCTTGCCGAAATGCTCCTCGGCGAACTCCTTGCGAGCCTGAATCACAAGTCCTTTGATTTCCATCGCCAGGCACCTTCCTCATAACTCTATGACGCTGCTGCGACCGCCCGACGGACGAGATATTGAGCAAAGTCCATGCCGCAATTAAGCTTCATGCGCAAACGGATCGAGTTTTCTCCGCGGCTCGCCCGCACTCAAGGTCGAATCACCCTATCGGCCGTCGCGAGAAGCTGGACCGTCATATCCATGGTCCCGACCTCGCCGATGAGAAGCTTGTCGCGAAGATTGTAATGGTCGAGGCACGTTCCGCACGAGGCGATCCGCGCTCCCTTCTTCTCGAGGATCCTCAAGCTCTCGATGACCCGGCTCCCCTCGGTCGTGAGAAATATGCCGGAATTCGAACATCCGATGAGGTCGATCTTCACGTCGGAGCGAGCGAGCCTTTCGAGATACATCTCGAGGAGCTTGCGCCCGAGCTCGAGTTCGCCCATACCGAACTGGTCAGAGCACAGGTACAGAAGGGTCATCAGTGTCTCCTTTCCCGGAATATCGCCGCGCGGCCGAACGCCGCCCGCGGGAGAATCGTCTATCGTTCGTCAATTACGAGAACCTTCGCCCCGCGGATCTTTCTATTCTTGAGCTCGAGGAGCGCCCGGTTCGCGTCCTCCAGGGGAAACTCCTCGATCTCCGGCTCGATCGGAATCGCGGCGGCGAGATCGAGAAAATCGCGCACGTCGGCGCGCGTCACGTTGGCCGCGCTCTTGATCTCCCGTTCCATCCAGAGATGAGCCGCATAATCGAGCCGGAGCAGGCAGTCCCTGTCCCGCTCCTCCTTGCGTATCGCGTTTATCACGAGACGGCCGCCGGGCGCGAGATTCTTCAGCGCCTCGACGACCGGCCGCCACGCGGGCGTCGTATCGATGACGGCCGCGAGCGGCTCCGGAGCCTCTTCGCCGATGTCCCCCGCCCACGCGGCGCCGAGCTCCAGGGCGAAGGCGCGCTCCTGCGGGCTTCTCGAAAAAACGAACACGCGCGAATCCGGATACCGTCGCCGCGCCATCATGAGAACGAGGTGCGCTGAGGCGCCGAAGCCCGCGCGCCCCAGGCTCCTTCCGTTCTCGAGATTCGCGAGACGGAGCGAGCGATATCCTACCGCTCCCGCGCAGAGAAGCGGCGCCGCCTGGGCGTCGGTGAAGATCGCGGGAATAGCGTAAGCGAAATCCTCGCTCACCGTCATGTACTCCGC
>JAFNGP010000144.1:0-1283 GCA_017885175.1 bacterium | reverse complement strand
GGCGTTCTCCCTTCGATCTCGTCCAGCTCCGTATGGCAGACGCCGCACGCGGAGATCCTGACGAGAATCTCGTTATCCCCCGGGACGGGATCGGGCAACTCCGCAAACTCGAGGGGCGTCGCGGTATCCTCGAGGCTGGAGATTCCATGCAATACCATCGCTCTCATTTCGATTTTCCCGGGCCGGGAACCTCGACCTCTTTCCATGTGCCGGGCTCGAGATCGCCGAGCTCCCATGGGCCGACGCGGATACGGATCAGGCGGAGCGCCGGATGATTGCCCGCCGCCGTCATCCTTCGAACCTGCCGGTTCCGCCCCTCCGCGATCGTGAGCTCGATCCACGCCGTGGGGACGCTCTTTCGATATCGTATGGCCGGCACGCGCGGCCAGATGTCCGGAGCGTCCACAAGCTTCGCCTTCGCGGGCAGCGTCATCCCGTCCTGAAGCCGCAAACCGCGCCGCAGGCGATCGAGCGCGTCTCGCCCGGGCGAGCCCTCCACCTGCACGAGATACGTTTTCTCGGTCTTGTAGCGGGGATCCGCTATGAGATGATGCATGGCGCCCGAGTCGGTCAGGACCAGCAGCCCCTCGCTGTCGTAATCGAGCCTCCCCACCGGATACACCCCGGGGATACGGATGAAATCGGCGAGCGTGCTCCGCCCGGGAGCCCCCCCGCTGAACTGACAGAGCACCTGGAACGGCTTGTTGAACAGTATCAGTTTATCCTTGCGCGCTTTCAAGACGGTACACTCCCAGGAAAAATTCTTTTCCGCTCGCGAGCGTTTCTCTCGCGGAGCTCACTTCGGAAAACCCATGTTCCCGGGCGAGGCGCCCGAGGAGCGCGGGATCGACGAGATGTATCGCCGGTTCGAGCGCCTTCACGCTCGTGAAGCCCGTCTCCGATACGTTGCCGCACGATTCGCCCGGCAGCTGCAGCACGGCGGCGAGTATGCCGCGCGGCCTCAGCCAGCGCGAGACCTTTTCCACCGCGGAGGCAGGATCGACATATTCGAAAAAGAGCGCCGCATGGACGAAATCGATCGAGGCGGCCTCGAGTTCGAACGAATCGAAGTCCGCGCAGACGAGCTCCAGCTCCGGAATGTTCTCCCCGTGCCGCTTCCGGCATACATCCAGATACTCCGGATTGATGTCGAGGCCGACGAGCTTTCGGACGCGCCCGCACTCGATATGCTCGAGCCCGTTTCCCGTCGCGCATCCGAGAACGACGAGCGCCTCGGGCTCGAACTCGCGCATCAGCTCGCCGAAGACGCGGCTCAGGAACTC
>JAFNGP010000143.1:1440-11203 GCA_017885175.1 bacterium | reverse complement strand
CCGAAGCTCCTGATGATCTCGATCGTCCCAGCGTCGACGATCGACACGTACGGAATGTTGTTGAGCGGCGAATACTGCATGGCGAGCTTCTTCGGCTTGCCGAGCATCTCCTTGATGGACGAATGGAGCTCGCCCCACGCGCGGTAGTATCGTTTCTCGCCCGGGAGGGCGTCGAGCCGGGCGGGCTCGACCGCCGAGACGAGACGGATCGGCTCGCCCGCGACCGGGATATAGTAGAACCAGCGCCTCGATGTCCCCTTCTTGAAATCGAGACCGAGCACGCGGTACGCGAGATGATCGCGGTTGTGGAAATCGCACAGCAGCCAACCGTCGACGCCTTTTTCCTTGAGCGCGGCCTGAATTTTCTTGATATCCATCGTCCGATCCTCCCCGTATTCGAGAGCACGCAATAAGGGCGGTTACATCCGTGAATCGAACGCTATCATGCGGTCTTCGGCGATGTCAAGGAGTGGACTGGACGGCGGCGGACCCGCGCGCGATCCTGAACCAGCCGTTCGGCGAAGCTTCGACCCGTTCGAGCCCGTTGAATCCCTTCACGCTCCAGAGGTAGACGACGTTGGGCTTGAGGATCGTTCCGAGAGTATCGGGGGCGGTCCATGAAGATCCGGCGATATTCTCCGCCCGATAAACCCTCGCGAGTGTCGGCGTGAATATCTCGAGCGCGTAGTGATTGTCGCCCCTCTCCGATTTCCATTTAAATACGGTCGGAGAGGCATGTATCTCCCCGGCCGGATCCCCGAGCTCGATGCCGTACCGGACCGGCAGAGCCCCCCGCACGACGCGCCGCGCGGGTTCGCTCACCCGGGATTCCTCCCGCTTCGAGAAATAGGCGATCATAAAGACGCCCGCCGCCATGACGGCGGCCGGGACAATCCATCGCGCGGCGTTCGACGCGCGGGAAAACCGGATTCTCCGCGCGAGCGCGTTGCCCGCCGCCGAGGGCGCGACCTTCTCGCTGAACGCGTTCTCGAGCTTCCTCCGCGCATAGATCCATTCCGCCGTGCGGGCCAGGTCGTCGTCCGAATCTACGCCCGCGAACCGCTGAAGACGCTTGAGCTCGAGGTCGCAGAGCGCGCATTTCTCGATGTGCCGCCGCGCCGCCTCCGCCGCCCGCTCTTCGAGCTTTCCCAGCAGATATTTCTCCAGCGCCTCAAGATCGAGGTGTTCGCTACGAGACATTTCCGAAGCCTTCTCCTCGACGAGGCGGCCGAATTTCCTTCTCCCGTCCCGGATCAGGGTCCGCGCGCCCGTCACGTTCTCGCACCCGACGATCTTCGCGATCTCGTTCACGGTGAGCCCCTCCCGGTAATGGAGCACGAACGCCTCGATCTCGTCCATCGACATGTATTCCCGCGCCGCGTCGAGCATCCGCTCGAGATCATCGATCGCATCGACCCGCGAGAAGACTTCCGTTTCGAGCGCTTCGGCGCCGGCGCCATCCTCGAACGACAGGAGCCGGTCGCGCCACCGCACCCGCCGCTTCGAGAGCTCGCCGAGGCAGTGGTTCCTCGTCACCTGGTAGGCCCACGTCGAAAAGCGCGATCGCTCCGAAAAACCCCGGATATTTCGGAAGATCATGGCGAAGATCTCCTGCGACAGATCGAGCGCCTCCTCGACTTCGTGCGTATAGCCGAAGCTCCAGAGGTAGATCTTTTTACTATATCTCCGGAAGAGCTCGGTGCAGAGCCGGTCGCCGGGCGCCCGGGCGATCTCCGCGGCTAGCGCTTCGTCGGTCGCCGATTGCACATTCTCAATCATGGCGGCGCCCCCGCACGATGAGCGCGGCGAGGACGGCCGCGGCGAGAACGAGCCCGAGAAGAATGAATTTCGAGCCGACGATTCCATGCGAGAGTCTCGGGGCCGAAGCGCCGTCCCCGATCGCGACGAAAGCGCCCCACACGGCGGGGCTCGCGATCGCGCCGCCCTTCGCGAGAGCGGCGCGCTGCGCGGCGCCGAGGGCCGCGGACGCATCGAGCCCTTTCTTGATGTTGCGATAGTATTCGACCGTCATCTCGCCCGCGAGGTCGTCGGGTATATCGAGCTGAGCCGCCAGCACGCAGCCGCCTCCCGCGTAGAGAAACGCCTGCGTGAGACCCGATATGCCTTCTCCGTACGACAGAACGCCCCCCGCCGAGCGGCACGCCGACAGCGTCACGAGCGCCGCGTTGAGCTTGAGCGCGGCGATCTCGTGCCACTGGAGAAGACCGTCCTCCGGGAGCCTCGCGAGCGTGTCCCCGAAACCGCGCTCCGGGTTCAGAACGACGAACGAGCGCCTGGGATCGTCGTTGTCGATATACGCGCGCGCCGCGACGTGGAGAATTCCCGTATCGTCGATGCGGCTCTCCCTGAGCGAGCCTTCTCCCGCGCTCCGCCCCGCGAGCACGAGCGACCGGGAAAAGACGGACGCGGCGTCCTTCGCCTCCTGCGCCGCGCGGGGAAGCGGCTCGATCGGAATATCGGTGAACGGATAGACCCGCGCTCCGCCCTTCGGCCCGGTCGCGCTCTCGCCGCTCGCGCCGATCGCGATGATGTCGTATTCGGGCGCGTGACTCGAGCGCGAGCGCACGGCGTTCCGCTCTCTCAGGTAGCGGAGCGTCCTCAGCGAAGGCGCGTACGATACGTCGTGATCCTCGACGAGGTGCCGGTTCCCGCTCTTGAGGAGCGCAAACGGCAGCCGGTTGAGAAGACCGTCGGGAACGATGATGAGCTTCTCCCCTGCTTCAAACGACCCGGCCGCGGGCTCGAGAAGCAGATCGTACAGCTCGTTCGACGCGAGATCGAACACCTGCGCCGGGATCGCGGGGCCAGCCGCCGCCGTGTCCGCCGCGGCCGGATCGGAAGCCGTCCCTTCGGAAGCGTTCGCCATCTGCTGGAGAAGACTCAGGAAACGATCGACCCGCTGCTCGATAAAGGCCTTCGCGGGAAGCTCGTAGACGGCGAGTTCCCCCTTCTTGCCGCAGAACACATACGACCGCTTCTCTCCGAGAAAATAGGAGAGCGCTATTTCGCCGGGGGCCAGCGACGAGAAGAGCTCGTCGGGCTGCTCGACCTTCGGATAGAGCTCCGAGAGGTAATCCTTGTCCCTCTGCTCGAGCTTGAGACTGAGGCTCGTGAAGCGTCTCTCGAGACCTTCGATCTTCTCGAGAAGACCGGCGCGCTCTTCCGGCGCGATCGTCCCGTCCCGGAGACGCGCCTGATAGAACGCGAGCCGCGAGAGGATCTCGCGCTCGCGGCCGAGGAGCCTGTCGTTCCCTTTCGCTCCGGTCCGTTCCATCGCCTCCCTGAGGAGCGAGGCGAGGATCTGCGCCCGGCAGCGCTCCGTGTAGCTGAAGGCCTCCTTCACGTCCGGCGCGCGGCCCGACCTCGTCAGGATTACCGAGACGATGCGCTCGTAGGGAAGAATCGCGGGCTGAAAGAAATGCCGCCGAAGCTCGTCGGAGCCGGCGAGGCGCCTGAGCGATTCCACGGAAACGATCGCGCGATGCTGGAGAGAATAGCTCTTCGCCGTATCCCCCTTCGCGAGATAGAGCTCCCCGAGATCCGAGAGGCATTTCCACTTGAGCTCCTCGATGCCGCTTCCCTCGGCGAGGGCGAGCGCGCGTTCGAGATAGCCGATCGAGGACTCGACCGGGCCTCCGGCCATTCCCATGAGATAGAGGGCGCGGGCGCGAATGTAATTCTCCCCTTCGGCCGGCAGGAGCGCGAGCGCCTCGCCGGCGTGCGCGCGCGCGCCGGCGAGGTCGCCGAGCCGGATCTCGAGAGAAGCGAGATTGTCGAGGGCCCAGGCGACGGCCGTTTTCTGTTTCGACGCGCGGGCGATCTCGAGGCATTTCCGGTAAAGCTCCCCGGCGAGATCGAGTCTCCCCGCCGCGGAGTAAACCGATCCCATGCCGCTCGCGACCGTGCCGAGAAATTGCCCGTTTCCCGTTTCGACCGCGACGGCGAACGCCTCTTCGTAATGCTTCAACGCCTCGGTGTAGTTTCCGAGGTAGCAATAGATCGAGCCGATGCTGAAATGCACTTCACCCGTTTCCGCGCGGTCGCCCGCCTCCCGGTACAGCGCCATCGCCTCGTGCTCGAACGAAAGGGCGTCGCGGTAGCGGCCCTGCATGTCGGCGATCATCCCGAGCGAATTGAGGCTCCAGGCGGCGCCGCGCTTGTCGCCGAGCCTGCGTTTCACGTCGAGCGTCCTTTGGTAATACTCCTCGGCTTTCGCGAAATCGCCGAGCTTGTGGTAGGCGGCGGCGAGCGCCGCGAGCGTCGAGCTCAGACCGGAGAGGTTCTCCGTTTCCTCGTAGACCTTGAGCGCGCGTTCGTAATGAGCGACGGCCGGCGCGTATTGACCCAGCGAGCCGCGGAGGTATCCGAGCCTGAGCTGAACGCCGAGCTCTCCCCGGACGTTTCCCTGATCCGCATGCAGCGCGAGGGCCTGCTGGAAGAGCTTGAGAGCCCCCGCTGTGTCCCCCTTCTTCTCGGCGAGCGCGCCGCGGCCGTAAGAGATGTACCCGAGGATCCATCTCAGGCCGCATGCCTTCGCGGTTTCCTCCGCCTCCGCGAAACGCCCGGCGGCGGCTTCGAGATCGCCCGCGTTCACCTCGACCTGCCCCAGATTATTGAGAAGCGCCGCTATCCTCTCCCTGTTCCCCATGGCCCGCTCGAGAAGGAGCGCCCGATCGTAGAACGATTTCGCCTCCCCGTTTTTCTGCCGCTTCTCATCGAGCCGCCCGAGACCCGCGAGACAGCCGCTCTCGATCTGCCGGAATTTCCCCGCTCTCGCGAGCGAGAGGGTTTCACGGTAGAGACTGTCGGCCGCCGCGACGCTGTCGGCCGCGTTCAGGCACTCGGCGTGAATGTACATGACGGAGACAGCGAGTCTTTTCGACGGAGAAAGGCCCTGCGCGACGGCCAGGAGCGCCTTCGCCGATTCGAGGGCGCCCGGAGCGTCCTGGCTCTCGATGAGGCACAGCGCGAGAGCCCGCCCGCACACGACGGCCGAGAGCGTATCGCGGTTCCGCCCGGCGGCCGAGAACGCGCCCCGATAATGAGCGGCGGCGGCGCTGAAATCCATCCGAAGGCGCGAGCGCTCCCCGTCGAGATATCGCTCGAATATTACCCGCCGCGCGCCCGGCGCCGCCGGTATCGACTGGGCGCAGCGGGCTACGCCCGCGTTCGGCGCGCAGAGCCGGGAGCGCGCTTCGACGAGACCTTCCGCGAGCTCGACGAGCCCGCCGCTATCCGCGAGAGCCTCCTCGAAGAATCGCGCGGCCCGTTCGTTCTCCCCGGCGTCGAGGAGCGCCGCCCCGGCGGCGTACGCTTCGATGCGCTTCTGCGCGGGCGCGGGCGCCGGATCCGGCGCGGCCGCGGCCGCGCCCGCGGCGAGCGCGAGAGCGAACGATACGATTATCGATACCGGGCGGCGCGCGTTCATTTCATCGCCTTCCAGAGCTTCCAGATGTCGGAGAGCGCCTTCTTCTTCTTTCGAAGCATCTCGTCCTTGGACGCGGANNTCGTCTTGCGATCGCCGCGGAAGAAGGGGGTCACGGTCAGGGCCGCGAGCGCTCCGGGCTCGAGAAGGTACGTGAGATTCTTGAGCACGCGGGGCGGCCTCGAGTGCGCCGTGAAATCGAGAACGACGAGCTCGTGAGCGGCGTCCTCGTCTAGAAAGCCGATCGATTTCCTCAGGAATTCGATCATGCGCTTTTCCTCGTCGCGGTATCGCGCGACGTGCCCGGCCACAGCCCCGTCCCGCAAAACGTCCGCGAGCGAGCCGTCGCGTACGAGACGCACGAGATGGTCGAGGAACTTCGTGCGCTCCCGGGGGTTCGGATGCGGCGCCTTGAGACTCATGTCCACGAGCTTTCCCGGCGTTTCGCGAAGCCATTCATCGATAGTCCGGTAATCGAACGAATCGATCGTGTCGGCTTCGGCGACCGTTTCCGCGAACCGCGCGGAGAGATCCGTTCCCCGCTCGGAGAAATATTCGAACACGACGCGGGCCGCCGACGGCTTCGTTCCGTCGAGGCGGCCGGGGATCCCCGCGGGGTCGATCCCGCGAAGGGCGAGCGCCTCGCGATTCCCCGGATGGTGATCGAACCAGAGCCCGCACTCGAGCGGGTACGGGAGATCGCACACGACGTCGCGCGTCCCGATCGAAACTTCCGCGCGCGCGATCGCGCCCGGCCCCGCGAAGATGAACGTATCGACGCCGAGGACGAACGAGCAGAGCGCGCCCGAAACGACACCGTCGAAATCGCCATGCGTTATGATTCGGTCGTAATCCATCAATATCCGAACGCGAGCACCGCGGCTCCCACCGCGAGGCCGACGACGAAGTTGATCGCCTTGACCGTGACGAACGTTCTGCGCGACTGCGCGAGCATCGGGAGCATGCCGTGGCCGTCCTGCACGATTGAGCTCGCGAGCAGGATGCTGAAGGGAATCTCCCCGCGCGCGAAGAGCATCACGAACACGAGATGCGGACCCGACTCCGGGATGAGGCCGATGATGCACGCGACGGCGAGCACGATCCATTTGCCGCGTTCGACCGCGCCCGCGACGTCGAAGTGCGCGCGATCGAGAAGAAGGTACATGGCGACGAGCGCGCCGAGAGTCCAGAGGAATATGCCGGGGAGGTGCCGCTTCGCGACGTGCCGCCAGAGATGCTCGTCGAGAAAATGATCGGATACCGTCGCCACGATGAAGAGCGCGATCGCGGAGGCGACGAGGAGCATGACGCGCACCGAGCTCCATCCTCCCGGATCGATCTGACCCGATACGACGCCCGCGACGAGGAGAACGAGCGACACGGCGAGGATTCCCCGCGCGGCGGTGCAATCCCTCCACTGCCTCTTTATCTGCGCGCGGTCGAGCGCGGTGCCCTCTATGCGCTCGTGCACCTCGAGCCCGTCGCAACAGAGCGGATCGACGCGCAGACGTCGGCTCGCGATTGCGTCGACGAGGGCGCCGACGAGCACGCCGAGCGCGAAACAGACGCCGAATATGAGAATCGCCTGCCGCGGCACGAGGGCGAGCATGACGAACTCCTCGTCGCCGCTCGTCGCGATCATCGCCGCGACGACGGCGCCGAGGCTCAGGATGCGGTGCGANNTACATCGCGACGACGGCGAAACTCCCGAGACAGCCCGGGACGAGGCCGAGCGCCGCGGCGAGCGCGTACTGCACCCAGCGGTTCCGCGCGAGGACGCTCTGCCAGGCGCCGCTCGTGAGGACGTTCACGTACTCGATGACGAGCATCATCACGAAGACGAATCCCGTGATGACGACTGTTTCCCTGATAACGTCGATCATACTCGCGAATCCCCGCGCTTCACTCCTCGAGGAGGCTCCCCCGCCTGACCGCGCCGCGGCCGAACCGCTTCGCGATCTCGTCGGTGGCCCGCTCGACCTTCTCCCATTTCTCCTCGGCCCCCTTCGACGCGCCGAAGAGNNTCGACACGCCGACGCCGACGAGCCGTATCTTCGAATCGGAATTATACACGGCGAGGAGCTTGAGCGCCTCATGATATATCGTCTCGCCGAGCTGGGTCGGCTCGGCGAGCGTCGAGCTCCTCGTGATCTGCCGAAAATCGCGGTGCTTGAGCTTGAGGGTCACCGTCCGGCCGCGGAACCCTTCCTCCCTGAGCCGTCGCCCGATGCGGTCGGCCTGATCGAGAAGGCGTCGCTTGATAATCGTCCCGTCGGCCGTATCCTCGTCGAGCGTCTCCTCCGCGCTGATCGATTTCGGCGNNCCGAAGCGCTCCTCGAGCCGCTCGGGGGAGTATTTCCCGATGTCGCCGACGCGCAGGATGCCGAGCTTCGCGAGCTCCTCGCGGCTCTTTTCGCCTATCCCGGGAACCTTGCCGACGGGGAGCGCGGCGAGAAAACGCGCCACCGCGGCCGGGGGCACGATCGTGAGGCCGTCCGGCTTGTTCATGTCGGAGGCGATCTTCGCGACGAGCTTCGAAACGGATACGCCGACGGAGCACGTGAGCGAGGTCCGCTCCCCGATCCGCGCCTTCATCGATCGGGCCGCCCGCTCGGGGTCGCCGAAGAGGTGCCCGGTGCCGGTCAAGTCGACGAACGCCTCGTCGACGGACACCTGCTCGACGAGCGGGGAGAACTCCTCGAGACATTTCATCACACTGCGCGAAACCTCGACGTAGCGCTCCATGCGGACCGGGAGGAATACGCCGTTCGGGCAGAGGCGGCGCGCCTGGAAAAGCGGCATCGCCGAGTGAACGCCGAACGCGCGCGCCTCGTAGCTCGCCGCGCTCGCGACCCCGCGCTTCATGTCCCCGCCGACGATGACGGGCTTCCCCTTGAGCGAGGGATCGTCGAGCGCCTCGACCGAAGCGAAAAAGGCGTCCATGTCGATATGAGCGATGACGCGGCGCCCCTCCCACGTTTCACGATTCGCCATGCGGCACTCCTCCCGCCGGATAGTATAGCACAGGGAAGAAAGAATATTCTTGACAGCGCCGGCAAATTCAGGCATTCTAGTACCAATATGTAGCAATAGAGGTGCGCAATGTCGAGTTTTATAAAAATCTCCGAGGCCGCATCCCTCGCGTTCCACACGGCGGCCTTCCTCGCGCGGAACCCGGGACGGCTCGTTTCGAGCCGCGAGATCGCGCGCGCGCTCGGAGCTTCGGAGAATCATCTCTCCAAGGTTCTCCAACGGCTCGCGCGCAGCGGGATCGTGCATTCGACGCGGGGTCCGAACGGCGGATTCAGGCTTCGATCCCCCTGGGAGAAGATGAAGCTCGTCGAGATCTACGAAGCCATCGAGGGGCCGCTCGCGCCGGGGCGCTGTCTTCTCGGACTCCCCGTCTGCAAGGGCAATCGGTGCGCGCTCGGCGCGGTCCTTCACAAGACTGACGAAGCGGTGAAACGATGTCTCACCGGAACGACTCTGGCGGAGCTTGCGAAAAGCTTTCGTTCCGGGACCTGATAGCGCGGGAGGTAGCAAGAATGATCGTAAAGCTGAAGGAAGGCGTGTACTGGGTCGGCGTCGTCGACTGGTCGCTGAGGACGTTCCACGGGCACGAGCTCAGCACCCATCGCGGCTCGACGTACAACGCCTACCTCATCAAGGACGAGAAGACCGTTCTCGTCGACACGGTCTGGGGACCGTTCGCGAACGAGCTCATGGACAACATCCGCGAGCTCGTCGATCCGGCGAAGATCGACATCGTCGTCGCCAACCACGCCGAGACCGACCACTCGGGGGCGCTGCCCGTCGTCATGAAGCACGCGCCGAACGCCGAGCTGATCGTATCCAAGCAGGGGGCGACGAGCATCCCCGGGCACTACCACGAGAATTGGAAGATGAGAAAGGTGAGCACCGGTGACCGGATCGACATCGGCGCGAACGAGCTCGTCTTCGTCGAGGCGCCGATGCTCCATTGGCCGGACAGCATGTTCACCTACCTCACCGGACACAACATCCTCATGTCGAACGACGCGTTCGGCCAGCACTACGCCTCGGCGTTCCATTTCAACGACGAGGTGAACCGGGAAGAGCTCTACCATGAAGCGCTCAAGTATTACGCGAATATCCTCACGCCGTTCAGCGATCGCGTGATCAAGAAGATCGACGAGGTTCTCGCGCTCAAGCTCCCCGTCGACATGATCGCTCCGAGCCACGGCATCATCTGGCGCAAGGACCCGCTCGAGATCGTGAAGAATTACCAGGGATGGGCCGCGCAGAAGCCGGAACCGCGCGCGGTCATCCTCTACGACA
>JAFNGP010000143.1:219-1377 GCA_017885175.1 bacterium | reverse complement strand
GACGATCATGCCGGTCATGACGGATGTCAAGGGGCTCAAGTTCAAGAACAAGATCGGCGCGGCGTTCGGCTCCTACGGATGGAGCGGCGAAGCGGTCAAGATCGTGGAAGAGCACCTCGCGGCATCCGGGATCGCGATCATCCGGGACGGGCTCAAGTTCAAATGGCAGCCGCGCGCCGAGGAGCTCGACGCGTGCCGCGAGTTCGGCCGCGAAATCGCCGAGGCGACGAAGAAACCGTGCGAAGCGTAAAGGAGCTTTCGATGGGCATGTTCTGTTACCAATGCGAGCAAACGACGAAGGGAACGGGCTGCGAAACGACCGGCGTCTGCGGGAAGGATCCGATAACCGCCGCGCTTCAGGATCTGCTGCTGCACCAGGCGAAGGGCATTTCGATGTACGCCCACCGGGCGGCCAGGCTCGGCGCGCGCGACCGGGACGTCGACGTGTTCACGATCGAGGCGCTCTTCTCGACCGTGACGAACGTCAATTTCGATCCCGAGAATCTGAAGACGCTCATCGATCGCGCGGCGGCGACGCGCGACAGGGCGCGGAAGCTCTATGAAAACGCCTGCGCCAAGTCCGGGAAGACGCCGGAGACGCTCGGCGGCCCCGCCGACCTTCGGCCCGCGGGAGACGTCGACGGCCTCGTCGCGCAGGGCCTCGGGATATCGATTCTCGAGCGAAGCGCGAAGCTCGGCGCGGACGTCACCGGCCTCCAGGAGCTCGTCACCTACGGCCTCAAGGGAGCCGCCGCCTACGCCGACCACGCGCAGATCCTGGGCCAGGAGGACCCGGCCCTGTTCGCCTCGTTCCACGAGGTGCTCGACGCGCTCGCGAAGGAGAAGCCGACCGCGGAGGAGCTTCTCGGCTGGGCCCTCAAGACGGGCGAGATCAACCTCAAGGCGATGGAGGCGCTCGATGCGGCGAACACGGGAGCGTACGGACATCCGACGCCCACGAAGGTCCGCGTCACGCCGGTTAAGGGGCGCGCGATCGTCGTCTCCGGACACGATCTCAAGGATCTCGAAGAGCTCCTCAAGCAGACCGAAGGCAAAGGCATCAACGTCTACACGCACGGAGAGATGCTCCCCGCGCACGGGTATCCCGGCCTCAAGAAATACCGGCATCTCGCGGGCAACTACGGCGGCGCCTGGCAG
>JAFNGP010000143.1:0-193 GCA_017885175.1 bacterium | reverse complement strand
AAACGCGATTTCGCTCCCGTGATCGAAGCGGCGCTCGCGGAGCCCGGCTTCGCGGCCGACGCGCCGGAGCAAACGATCACGGTCGGCTTCGGCAGAAACGCCGTCATGGGGGTCGCGGGCGCGGTGATCGACGCGGTCAAGGCGGGAAAGATCCGCCGCTTCTTCCTCATCGGCGGCTGCGACGGGGCACGCC
>JAFNGP010000142.1:7607-10211 GCA_017885175.1 bacterium | reverse complement strand
TCGTGCGCGGGCAGAAGCTCCCGATATTCTCCGGGACCGGCCTTCCGCACAACAAGATCGTCGCGCAGATCACGCGCCAGGCCAAGATCACGGGAGAGGACGTGCAGTTCGCCGTCGTGTTCGGCGCGATGGGGATCAAGCACGACGTCGCGCGCTATTTCGTGAGCAACTTCGAGGAGTCGGGCGTGCTCGAGAAGGTGGTCCTCATACTGAACCTCGCCGACGACCCCTCGGTCGAGCGCATCGTGACGCCGCGCGTCGCGCTCACCGCCGCGGAATACCTCGCGTTCAAGATGGACATGCACGTGCTCGTCATTCTCACCGATATGTCGAACTACTGCGAATCGCTCCGCGAGATATCGACGGTCCGCGAGGAGATCCCGAGCCGCAAGGGCTACCCCGGCTACCTCTACTCCGATCTCTCGAGCATCTACGAGCGCGCGGGGATGCTGAAAGGCTTCTCGGGCTCCATCACCCAGATGCCCATTCTCACGATGCCGAACGACGACATCTCGCANNATCTATCCGCCGATCGCGGGGCTCCCGTCGCTGTCCCGGCTCATGAAGGACGGGATCGGCGAGGGGATGACGCGCGGGGACCACGCCCACATCGCGAGCCAGCTCTTCGCCGCCTACTCGCACGTGAAGGACGTCCGGGCGCTCGCCGCGGTCATCGGCGAGGAGGAGCTCGCGCCGCTCGACAAGGTGTATCTCGAGTTCGGCAACCGCTTCGAGCGCGAGTTCCTGAGCCAGGGAGAGTACGAGGACCGGAGCATCGAGCAGACGCTCGATATCGGCTGGAAGGTGATATCGCACCTGCCGAAGGACGAGCTGCACCGCATCTCCGAGGAAGAGCTCAACAAGTACTACGGAAAGTGACGCGGAAGGGCCATGGCACGATACGAAATCGCCCCGACCAAGTCGAACCTCATGAAGGTCAAGCGGGACCTCGGCTTCGCGCACGAGGGGTGGGAGCTCCTCGACCAGAAGCGGAAGATCCTCGTCGTCGAGCTTATGGGGCTCATCGACCGCGCCGTCGAGGCGCAGGAAGAGGTCGAGAAGAAGCTCGACGTGGCGTTCAAGGCGCTCGACCAGGCGATGCTCCGCATGGGGCGGCGCGACTTGGGCCTTCTCGCGCTCGGCGTGCAGATCCACGCCGACATAAAGTACACGGAGAGGCGCGTCATGGGCGTATCGATCCCGAAGGTTCGCGTGGAATTCGACGACAAGTCGCCCTATGTCGCGGCCGCCGAGAGCAGCATCTGGGCGGACGAGGCGAACCTTCGCTTCCGCGAGGCGCTCAAGCGGATCGGCACGCTCGCCGAGGCGCGCATATCGCTCATGCGGCTCGCGCGCGAAGTGGCGAAGACGATCCGCCGCGTCAACGCGCTCGAAAAGATATTCATCCCGGATTACGAGGAAACGTTGAAATATATCATCATGTCTCTCGATGAAATGGACCGGGAGGCGTTCTTCATCAATAAATTGATAAAGGGCCATCTCTCGAAGCGGAAAGAGGCTGCCCCATGACGGTCACTGCGAACCCGTTCGGCAAGATTCTCATCTACATCGACGGCAGCGAGTCGTCGATACTCGCGGCCAAGTTCGCGATCGCCCTCTCCGCGAAGCATCACTCCTTGCTGAAGGCGATCTACGTCGTGAACGACAACCTGCTCACGGAGCTGCTCAAGGCGAGGATCTTCGTGCAGATGGAGAAGATGGATTACGAGCGCGATCTCGAAGAGGACGGAAAGCGCTACCTCAACTACGTCGTGAAGCTCGGCGAGAAGAAGGGCGTCAAGGTCGAGACCCTCCTGCGCAAGGGAATCGTGCACGACATCGTCGGCGAGGAAATCGCGCACTGCGGCTGCGATCTCCTCATCCAGGGGGAGCTCGGCGAGGTGCTGAGCCTGCGCGACGCGCACTACGAGGAGGGCGAGCGGATTCTGCGGAGAGCGACCTGCCCCGTTCTCGTCGTGCGGGACAAGCAGAAAGTGGAGAAGCTGTACGACTCGATCGAGGACGGCGGCGGGCGTCCGGGAGGGTAACGAGAGCCTTGCCAAGAGGCGCCGCGTTGATTATGTTCCGCTAATATCAGGGTCCGCCGGGAGCGAGTCCCGGGGAGGCATGGAACGATGAAATTGACCGATTATATTACGCCCGAGCACGTGAAAATCCGGCTCGAGGGGGACGGCAAGGAAGAGGTCATCGAGGAGCTCGTTTCCCTTCTCGTCGATACGAGCGACGTGCAAGACCCCGATGCGATCTTCCAGGCCGTGATGAACCGGGAGCGCGAGGGATCGACCGGCCTCGAGAAGGGCGTGGCGATTCCGCACGCGAAATCGGACGCGGTGAAAAGCCTCAGCATCGTGATCGGGATATCGCGCGCCGGCGTCGATTTCGCGGCCCTGGACGGAAAGCCGTCGCATCTTTTCTTCCTCATGGTCGCGCCGACGTCCGAGTCCGGCCCGCACGTCCAGGCGATCGCCAAGATCGTCAAGATGATCAAGCTCGACAAGTTCCGGAAAAAGCTCCTCGACGCCAAGAAACCGGATGACGTGGTCGAGGCGATTGCGCGCGTCGAAAACGGCGAGGACGAGGAAT
>JAFNGP010000142.1:7071-7577 GCA_017885175.1 bacterium | reverse complement strand
GCCGATACGGTCATTGGCTACTTCGGCTTCCCGCGGCGGAACGTTCTCCGCGAGGCGAGGGAGAGATTCGGCCCGAATCTCCCGCTCGTGGATCTCGACGTCGACATGGGCGCGCCCGATTCGGGGATCCTCCCCGCGACCACGTGCCGGATCGTCGCGAACGTCGTCGATAACGCGCTGGGCCTCGGGAGCGCTCTCGCGGCGGTCGTGGCCGCGGTCGGGGAAGACAAGTGCGACCGGGGACGGCACGCCGCGTTCCTTCTCCGCACGATGGGCTTTCCGGTCGTCGAGTCGCGCTTTCCGGAAGATGAATTCGAGAGCCGGCCGCTCGTTTTTTCGCGCGCCCGCCTGCCGCTCAGGGAGAAGATAGACCGGATCATGGCCACGATCGTCGATCCTTCGGCGGCGGATCCGGTCCCGGCCTCATGCGAGCCGACGCACGGCTTCTGGGGCGTGCCCCCGCACGATTTCCGCATCCTCGATCTCTTTCCGGAAACGACGCACGT
>JAFNGP010000142.1:5813-6989 GCA_017885175.1 bacterium | reverse complement strand
GCGAAGGTCGAGGCGTTCGTGAGGTTGTCGCGATGAAGATAGCCGACTGCGGCAGCACGTATTCGAAGATCCTCGATCTCGACTCGGGCGCCCTCGAGATCGTCGCGACGAAAGAGCTCGTGCGGCGAAAGAGCGAGCGCTACGACGTGGCGACGGGCCACTGCGCGCGCGGCAGATGCGCGGTCTACCGGAACGAGCTCATCGCGCTGGCCGAGGGAGGGCTCGCGCTCGTCGCGGACGGGGACTTTTCTCTTGTCGACGTGGGGGGCAGGGATATAAAGTTCGTACGGCTCAAGGGGAGGAAGGTCGACAAGCTCGACTGGAACCTCTCCTGCGGCTCGACGACGGGGGCGACGCTCGAGCTTCTCGGGAACTACTACGACATCGATTTCTCGACGCTGCCGCCGTCCGACCGCTGGGTGAACGTCACCTGCGGGGTTTTCGGAATGGAGCGGGTGCTCGAGCAGATCTCGCTCGGAACCTCTCCCGAGGAGAGCGTGGCCATGTTCCTCCACGGTTTCGTGCGCAACGTGTTCGATTTTATCGGGAGGCCCGCGCATTTCTACCTTTCGGGGGGCTTCTGCGCGAACCCGTGTTTCGCGCGGACCGCCGAGCGCTACTGCCGCGTCACGCCTCTCGGGAGAACGGTTCTCCTCGAGGGCCTGAAGAAGGGACTCGAATGAACGGAATGAGATTGAATTTTCCGCGATCCGCCGCCGTGCTCGCCCTGTGCGCGTTCGCGGTATTCATGATGCCGTCGTGCCGTTTCCTGCAGCGCGGATCGCCGGCGGACATCGGGCTGGAGAGCGTCCCCACGGGAACCGACCTCGCCGCCGCGGCGCGATTCGCGATCGCGGGGGACGATATACCGGAATTTCTTCTGAAAGCGCTGCCCGACAGCGGAATCGTTCTCGTGCGCGTCTCGATCCGCAACGCGGGCTCCGCGCCGCTTCTCATCCACAGCGCGAACGGAATGAAGCTCGCTTCGGGATTCGAGGGCCTCGCGCTCGTCGAGAACGGCACGACATATCTGCCTCTCGCTCCGAAGACGGTCGCGGAGAAGGTGCTCGGAACGAACAAGGCGGGACGCTATCGCATGCGCAGCGCCTCGAGCTTCGTCGCGGGAACGTTCGCCGCTCCCGTCGGCGCGTATTTCATGTACAGCGAGATCGATGT
>JAFNGP010000142.1:3837-5760 GCA_017885175.1 bacterium | reverse complement strand
CGCTCGCTCCCGGGATCCGGTTTCATGTTCTCGCGAGACGAGCAGGCGGCCGCGGGCGCCGCTCGGGGATTTCTTTTCATGCTCGGCGAGGTTCCGGGCGCGGGCTCGCATGGCCTGTATCTGGCGCCCGTTCGCGCGCTCGACGCGAAATCGGATCCGGCCTGGACCTTCGTGGCGCCGATCGCCTCGAAGTCCGCGGAAATCGCGGACGCCTCCGGCGACGGGGCGCTCGCGGCATGCGCCGTCAATTTCAACGCGAAGGGCAGGGTCTATCTCGTGCGGTGCGGCGAGAAGCCGGCGCTGTTCGAGGAAAAAACGTTCACGCGAAAGATACGCCGCGTGTTCGTCGCGGCCGGCGGGGCGTTCGTCGTGACGGAAGACGCCTTTTGCCACTATTTCGACGCGTCCTCCGGCAAATGGGCGCGCGGCGTGAAGCTCGGCCTCGATATCGACGACACGGCGGTGCTGAACGATCGCCTGCTCGCGTTTTCGAAGGCGAAGGGGATATCCTTTTTCGACACGCCGGGCGCTGCGCCGGTCGAGCGCCGCGAGGATAAAGCGCTGCGAGCGGCGAAACGCACCGTGATCGGCATGCTCGGCGGAGATCTCGTGCTCCTGACGAGGGGTTCTTCCGTCCGGTGCGATACGCTCGCCCTTCTGGACGCCCGCGCCATGGGAGAGATCGGCCGCGGCGCCCTGCCCGGGAAGGTCCGCGCCGCCTCGTCCGACGGATCGAATCTCGTCATGCAGTTCGAAGACGGCACGATCGCGAGAATCGTCCGCGGATCGGGCAGCGTCTTCGCCGTCGCCGAGGCGGGGTATCTTCCGTTCGAAGCGCGAACGCTCACGGCCGTCCCGGAAGGATTCATCGCGGTCGGAGCGGCGGGGGCCTTCGCCGCCGGGTCGGTCGGATCGTTCGGCCCGGGCGTTCGCGGCGCCCTNNCTCAAGCCGGCAACGATCGAAGAGGTTCTCGCGACATTTTCCTCGCATCTTGCGAAGAATTACCCGTCGGCCGACGTTTTTCGCCGCAACTTCGAGCTGCTTCTCAAGGGGAAGCGCGAACGGCCCGGCGCGACGGAATACCCGGTCTCCCTCGAGAGAAATATCGTTTTTCTGAACGATCTCGTGGCGGAAGCCGAGGCGCTGATCGAACGGATTCTCGCCGGGAAAACAGGAGATGGAACGAAAGAAGAGGACATCTCCGCGACGCTCGACGCCATCGAGAAGAAAGCGCATGAGGCGAACACGCTGAGGCATCGGGAGGCGTTCGTCGACGGGGGCGCGGCTGAATTCCGGGAGCTTCGCGAGGACCGCGCGGCGGGAGAGAAGCCCTACCTGGACAAACTCGAGTTCAATTACCGCTACCTCATGACGCTCAGGATATTCCTGTTCGAATTCATATCGGTGCTCGCGGCGATACGGGCGGGCTATTCGATCCCGGGCGGGACGAGCGAGATTCTTGCGAAGATACGAACTCACCTCGAGCTGACCGTTCATTATTACCTCGGAAACGTCGCCGTCGGGGAAGAAGAGGGCGGGAACCCGGGCGGCGGGGGCGCGGGGCCGGGCGTCGGCGGCGCGGAACCCGGGGTCGGGCCCGGGGGCGCCGGGAGCGTCGCGTAGCGTCGAGCGGCGATTCTTTGCTTGAAAAAACGCCCGCGGCCGGGTAAGCTCTGCGCCGTAACCCGTTCAGGAAACCGGCATATCGAATCGATCGTCGGTGCGCGCGCCGGGAAAGGAGCAGCCGTGCAGTTGAAAGAGCTCATGTGGACGGATGTATGCCGTCAGCCGGCCTGTTCGGCCGGAGCGCTCGCGAGAGCGGCGAGAATATTCGCATTCGTCTGTTTCACGGCGGTCGCGGCCCAGCTGGCCGCGCCCCTTCCCTTCACGCCCGTCCCCGTGACGATGCAGACCCTCTTCGT
>JAFNGP010000142.1:170-3804 GCA_017885175.1 bacterium | reverse complement strand
GCGGCATTTTTCGCGTCCCTCTGCGGGATGGCCCTCATTCTCGCGAGCGGCGCTTCCTACCTGTCCTTCGTCCTCGGCCTGCCGTTCGCTCAGACGGCCTCGCTCGCGATCCTGCCGTTCATAGCGGGAGATCTCGCGAAGGCGGGTCTCGCGGCGCTTCTGTCGAAGAGGGGCGTCTGATTATTTCGGGCCTTCCCACCCCGCGAGCCGCGCCCAGAGCCACCATGCGGCGTACGCCTTGAGGTTCCCGTTCAGCGGCTGCGTATGGGCCGCGGCGCAGCTGTACCATTCCCCCTGATGCGCGTTCTGCCATTCGATCGCCCAGTTCCCGTCGAACTGGTTATCCCCGTTCCCGTCATAATCGCAGTTGTCGTTCGCGTCCTTGTCGCCGAAATAGACGCCGTCCGGGTCGTACGATTCGATGTCCGCGAAGTCGTAGAGGGTCTTGTTCTGCGCTCTGCAATAGGCGCGGATCTGTTCGTTACGGATGTGCAGGTTGNCGNTNAGNCNGNNNCCNTNGACGNGNTTNATTATGGCGACAAGGACGCGAACGACAATTGCGATTACGACGGGAACGGGGACGACCAATTCGACGGGAACTGGGCGATCGAATNNCGCACCACGACCAGATGATGACGTTGACGTCCGCATGGGCGTCGAGGTAGGTGTGCGTGGCCGCGGCCCATGCCGAGAAGTCGGGAGCGCCGAGGTCCGAAGCCCCCGAGAACGGCCGGTCCCTGAGGTCGAGCGCGCCGCCGGCCCCGCCGTCGTTCCAGGAGTACCNNGACGACTTCGCCTGCTCGATCGCGGCCTGCGGAATCGCGTCGATGTCGATGCTCGTGTGATCGACGATGATCGCGCCCGGATTCGAATCGAGCGGGTGCTCTCGCGCGGTGTTCGGCTTGCTGTCCGATTCGCACGACGCGCTGACCAGGAGCGATATTGTAATTATCATTAAATAAACAAGATACGACTTGCCGTGCATTCCGATCTCCTTTCCTTGGCCGATGCGGCCCGAACTCCGGTAAATATGCAAGAATCGTGCGCCTTCAGGAGCCGCCGAGCGAGCGCAGGGCGTCCCCGCTGAGCCGGTAGAGAATCCAGTCGTCCATCGCGCGGGCGCCGAAATGCTCGTAGAACTCCCGGGCCGGATTCCACTCGAGGACCGCCCATTCCACCCTCCCGCGCTTGCGCGCGCGCGCAAGCTCCGCGCACCGCATGAAGAGCGCCTTGCCGACGCCGAGGCCGCGGTACTCGGGTCTCACGTAGAGGTCTTCGATATAGAGGCCGGCTCTTCCGACGAACGTCGAATAGTTCCTGAAATGAATGACGAATCCCGCGGGCTTCCCGTCGCATTCCGCGAGAAGGGCCTCCGCCGCGGGATCGCCGCCGAAAAGACTCTCGCGAACGATCTCCTCGGTCGCCGAGACCTCGTGCGGGATCCGCTCGAACTCCGCGAGCTCCCCGATCATCCGGAGCAGGAGCGGGACGTCGTCGACGGCGGCTTGACGGATCGCGACTCGTGACGCGTTGCTCATCGTGCGATGCCCTCCTCGAAGCGTGCCGCCCGAAGGATAATCGACGCCGGGGGGGTTGACAACAGGAGAAATCGGAATAGAATATTGGAGCGGGTTGGCGGATAGGGAACAGGAGTAATGAAGAGTGCCGCTGCTGAGCGGCTGATCCAAAGAGTCCCTGAGCCGACCCGGTACACCCTCATAGCGAGACGCCCCGGATTCCCAGATTCCTCAGCGAGAGTCCGAGGCGTCTTCCATTATATAGGCCGGGGCCGCCCGCGGCTCCGGAACGAGGGTCTTTCCCCCCGCGCGAGCCGTTCCAGCACGCGGCATTCCATCTCGATCCGGGCGTCCCACGAAACGAAATAGCTCCGTCCGAACCGGGCGGCCCGCTCGCCGAGGCGTTTTCTCAGCGCGTCGTCGCCGATGAGGAGCTCGAGCTTCTTCGAAAATTCGACGACGTCGCCGTTCTTGACGAGGAGCCCCGTCTCGCCGTCGCGGACGACCTCGGAAGTGCCCGACACGTCGAAGGCGACGACCGGCACGCCGCAGAGGATCGCCTCGCACGGCGGGAGCGACATGTTCGTGAGCTCGTTCGTCGCGGCGAAGATATCGCTCGCCTTGAGAAAATAGACGACGTCCCGGTGCGGTATGACTCCCTTGAAGAGCACGGAGCGTTCGAGGCCGAGCTTCGCGGTCTCCCGCTCGAGCCGCTTTCTCTCCGGGCCGTCGCCGCCGATGACGAACGCCGCCTTCTCGCGGATCGACGGGTCCATCATCGCGATCGCCCGGAGAAGCAGCTCTATCCGTTTCGATTTGACGAGGCGCGAAAAAGTGACGACGAGGATCTTGTCCCGCGGAAGATCCATCGTCGCGCGCGCCTCGCTCCGGTCGACGGGGAGATCGGCCCACTCGGTGTCCATGCCGTTCGGNNCCGCGCGTCCCGTCGTTGAGGATGATGTAGCGATCGACGGGACTCCGGAGCGCGATCACCTGCTCGACGCTCTTCCAGAGATACTTGATTTTCGGGAAATCGAACCGGTCGAGATACATCACGCCGAACAGCTTCACGACGGTCGGAATGCCGAGCTTCCTGCCGACGGTCGTGAGCGGGTAGAAAGAATAGTGCGTGAATCCCATGAGAACGTCGGGTTTGATCTCGGCCGCGAGCCGTTCGAACCTCCGGAGCGCGACGAAGGGGAAAAGAATCGGCCAGATGAACCGCCGCATGATCCCCGGAAACCCCTGGAACGCCCGGAAGATGTTCGGATAGGTATGGTAGGTGAGAAGCGAATCCCGGAGATTCTCGCGCTTCGCCTTCGGTTCCGGTATGAGGAAATGGAGCTCGATTCCCTTCTTCGTGAGATGCCTGACGAACTGCAGCTCGTCGGCGACGCCGCCCCCCTCGCCGAGCGACCAGATGTCTTCCCAGATGGAAAGGATGAGGATCTTGTCGAGCTTGCGTTCCAATTCGACCCGCTCTTACAGGGCTCTTACCCTGTTCCTGATAATTCCGATTCTTTCGATTTCGATCGTCACGACGTCGCCGTCCTTGAGAAACACGGGCGGGTCGCGGTAGACGCCGACTCCCGCGGGCGTGCCCGTCGAAATGATATCGCCCGGGAACAGCGTCATCGCCGAAGAGACGAACGAGATTATCGCGGCCACGCCGAATGTCATGTCCGCGGTGGTGCTCTCCTGCATCACGACCGTCCCCAGCCTCTGGCGAATCGCCAGCGCGCCCGGGTCGCCGAGCTCGTTCGCCGTCACGATCCAGGGGCCGCAGGGGGCGAAGGTGTCGAAGCTCTTTCCCCGGAACCACTGCGTGTCCTCGCGCTGGATCGTCCGCGCGCTCACGTCGTTGAACGCCATGTAGCCGGCGACGTAGGAGAGGGCGTCCGCCGCCGGGATCATCGTGCCCTCGCGTCCGATCACGACGGCGAGCTCCGCCTCGGCGTCGACGTGCTCTACCCCGGGACGGATGACGATGTCGTCGTAGGGACCGGCGAGCGCGCTCGGGGCCTTCGCGAAGAGGATCGGGCGCTCCGGCGGCTCTTTCTCCTGCTCGATCGCGTGGCCGCGGTAGTTCAGACCGAGGCAGACGATCTTGCCGGGGC
>JAFNGP010000142.1:0-137 GCA_017885175.1 bacterium | reverse complement strand
CGGAGCTCACGTCGAGGATCATGTCGGCGACGACCACTCCCGCGCGCCTGCCCGCTTTCTCGAACGAGACGAGCTTCATGCGATCACCTTTCGGTCCGCGAGCCGGCGGCCGGGGCGCCGGCGAGCGCCTCGACGCG
>JAFNGP010000141.1:933-10573 GCA_017885175.1 bacterium | reverse complement strand
CCTTGCCCTTGAGATCGGCGGGAACGTCCGTCTCGGCGAACTTGCCGTCGCCCGAATACACGTAGGCCTTCCCCTTCAACACGTCGACGACGCCCTTGAACGACTCGCCCTGGCCGATGGGAATCTGAAACGGCGCGACCTTCGCCCCGAGCTGGCTCTGCGCTTCCTCGAGGCATTTTTCGAAATCGGCGTGCTCCTTGTCCATCTTGTTGACGCAGACGACGCGGGGGAGCCGGCGGCGGTCGAGATAGCCCCACGTCTTGACCGTCCCGGCCTCGACGCCCGACTCGGCGCTCATCACGACGACGGCCCCTTCGACGACCGGGAGGCAGGAGTGCACCTGGCCGACGAAGTCCTCGTAGCCGGGCGTATCGATGATGTTGACTTTCGTTTTCGCGATCTCGCAGAACGCGACGCCGGCGTCGATCGAAATGACCTTCGAGATCTCTTCGGGCGAGGAATCCATCGTCGTGTTTCCGTCTTCAACCCTGCCGGCCCTGCTGTTCACGCCGGCGTTGAAGAGGATCGCCTCGGCGAGGGTCGTCTTGCCCGAAGCCTGGTGGCCGACGAGAATCACGTTCCGCAGTTTGTCCATTCCGTATTTCTTCAAAACAACCTCCTCTGAAACCTCTCAGCCCATGCCCCCGCCATACTTGCCTCCGATCCAGAGCACAAGTATGCCGAAAATCCAAATCGGAAGGACGGGAATGATCGCCGCCTTCCGCGTGATCCTGAAAATCGCGGCGATGCCGAGAACGAGCACGACGTAGTACCATATGCTGAAGATGCTGAGGCTCTGGAGCACCGCGTTGAGCAGCCCCTTTCCCTCTCCGAGGAGCGGAGCGAGACTCAGGCTGAACTTGAGATCCGCGGCCGATTCGACGCTCTCGACCCCGCGCATCCTGAGAACCGCCGTGCTGATAATCTGCTCGATAATCGTGATGATGCCGCAGAACGAGACGAGGCTCAGCGTCTTCTTGTAGCTCGATCGCGAGCTCATGATGTTGATGGCGAGGTGCACGATACCGGCAAGGACGAGATATACGACGATGAGAAAAATAGGCACCGTGATCAGTGAGAGCGGCGCATACTTGTCGAATCCCTCGGCCGCCTTCTGGAGCTGTTCCTCGCTCAGGCCCCTCACGTTGAGCTCCATCATCTTCTTTTGAAAGGGCAGCGTGAGAAACGCGAGGACCATCGACACGGCGGTCACGAGCGCGAACGGCTTCCACCACGAAAGCCCCGCGTCGNNTTCGGTCCCTGCGCCGCCGGATCGGCAGCAACCGGGGCCTGCATATTCTGCTGGTTATCCGCCATCGCTGACCCTCCTTGCGAACGTACCTATCTCCCGGCCGGGCTGCGCGAATCGGCCCCCCGGGGGGATTTAAACAACTAACATAGAACACTTTTCCATGGCTGTCAAAGGATTTAGCATGCGCATCCCGCCCGCGAGACGAGCCCGCTCGCCGAAGCCTCGAACCGGGCGCCGCGCATAAAAAAAGGCGGCGCGAACGCCGCCCTGCCGGTTGAAGCGCCCGGCTCCGGCCGGCGGCTTTCCCGTCGGCGGTAGACCCGGGCGATCCCGCTGCTCGATTACTCCTTCTTCTCGACGTCGCCGAGGCGTTCCTCGAGATCCTTGAGGCGTTCCTTCAGCGCTTTCATCTCCTGTTTGAGCTTGAGCGTCTCATCCTTACTCATGTCCGAGCCCTTCCACCCCTGAGGGACCGGGGCCTTCCTGATCTTGATCCCGCTCTGCTCGAAGGGCGCGACGAATATCCGGTTCGTCCCGAAATCCGCGTCGGCCTCGAGCTCGAAGCTCTTCTTGACTCCCCCGCGCAGGACGCCGAACGAGACCATATCTCCCTTTTCGAGATCCGCAAGCTCGCCGGTGACATCGCCGGAGGTTCCGACGGCGACGCCGTTCACGCTCGCGATCACGTCTCCGCCCTTGAGTCCCGCCTTGGCCGCGGGGCTCTCGCTCTCGACGCTGAAAACAAGGACGCCCTCTCCCTTCTTGACGCTGAAATAGGGAGCGAGGTCCTCGTTGAGATCCACCAGAGCCATGCCGAGATGTCCTCTCGTCATCGATTGCAGATACACTTTCTTGTATTGGTCGCCCATGATCTTGCTCAGATCCTCGACGGAATACGAGCCGAGCTCATCCTTGACGGCCGGAGGAGGAGTGCGCTTGTCGAGCGTCACGAAGAGCTTCTTCTCCTTTCCCTCCCGGTAGATCACCATCGCGACCTTCTCTCCCGCCTTCCGGTCCCGGACGAGCTTTGCGAGAGTCGCGGAATCCTGCACCTTGACGCCGTCGAACAGGTAGCAGATATCGCCGCCGACGATGCCGCCCTTCTCCGCGGGGCCGCCCGGCGCGACGCTCGATATGACCACGCCCGTTTCATGGGGATAGCCGGCCTTTTCTTTCATGCTGGCCGTGAGCTCATCCATGAAAATGCCCACATAGGTGCAGCAGTCCTTCACATTTTCCGTCTCGCCGCCGCTCGCGGCGAGGCTGACGCCGACCGGCGCTTCCTGGGCGCGCGCCGATACCGCGACAAGGACGAGCACGCATACGCATGCCGCGCACAGGCCCAGAACCCCGGAATATGATTTTCTCCTCATCTCGCGGGGACTCACGATGCGCCCCCTCACCTCCTTGACGTACCCATCCACCGTTATTACGCTCTCATTCCGTTATATTCCGGGAGAGCCGCGAAGTTTCATTTTTTTGGGGAGTCCGCCGGAGAACCGACCGATATACGGCGAGGATCCGCTCCCCCCAGATGTCCACGTTGTATCTCTCGAGCACTCTCACGCGGGCCTTCCGGCCGAGCTCCTTGATTCTATCTTCTTGCGCGATAAGGCGCTGCAATATCTCGACAAGCGCGTCCTCGTCTCCCGGGGGCGCGGCGACGCCCGCGCCCGCGATTACCTCCCCCACGTCACCCACGTCGCTTGCGACGCACGCCACACCCGAGGACATCGCTTCGAGCAGCGCCATCGGCAGGCCCTCGTTCAATGAAGGAAGCAGGAATACATCGAGCAAGGGATAGAGCGCTTCCAGATTGTCCATGCTCCCGGGGAACGAGAAGATTCGATCGATCCCGAGCTCCCGCCCGAGACGCTCGTACGCGGAACGCTCTTCTCCCTCGCCGAAGATCACGAATCGAAGCTCCGGAGCGCCGGGGCGGGAGGCCCTCTCCGACGCGAGCCGCGAGGCGGCCCGCAGCATGAGCGGGTAATTCTTGACCGGCTTCAAACCCCCGGCGGATCCGATGAGAAGGAACGGACGCCTCGCCGCTTCGGGATAGAGCTCCGCGGCGAGAGCCGCCCTGCCTTTCTCCCGATCCGCTTCCGCGAGCGGGCGAAACCGCCCGGGATCGACCGCGTTCGGTATCAGAGCGATCTTTGCCGGCGGAAAGCCGGTCCGAAGCGCCTCCTCCGCGGCCCCCTTGCTTACGGCGATGCACGCGGCGAAACGCGGCGAGACGAGGCGCGCCGCAAGAGTCCGCCAGCCGCGGAATTCGAGCCCTGCGCTGTGCCGCGTGGCGACGAGCGGCGCCGGCGCCACGAGCGTCGCAAAGGCCGCGGCGACCTCGGCGTGGAAGAGGTGCGCATGAACGATCTGCGGCTTGAAGATTCCCGCGATCCGCCGGATTCCCGAAACGGTGCGCGGCGCCGGCAAGAACCGGAGCGATCCGAGCGGAAGACGAAAGATCTGAATCTTCTCGTCGAGAAAGAAGCGCTCGAGCCCGTCTTCGACCGGCGACAGGGTGCATACCGCGGTCTCGTGGCCCGCCGAGCGAAGATGCCGGCACAGGTTGAGCAAATGGCGCTCGGCTCCGCCGGTCCGAAGAGAGCTGGTGAAAAACAGGATGCGGTAACGATCCATGAATGGGGATGATCAGGTGATACGTTCGAGCTTCTCGGCGCTCTTGTGCTTCCCTGTGTACGAGAGATCCTTCTTCCCTTCGATGACGCGGAGCCTCGGCGCGAAGCCGGCATGCTCGCCCGTATCGCGCGTGGTCTCCGCCTTCTCCCACGAGGAGAGGCGATTCCCCCCGATGTAGGTCACGATGGCGGCAAAGGAGGCCGCGTTCACCATCACGAAATAGAAGGGTATGAAGAGAATCCTCGATTGCACGCCGCCGCGCCTCAGAAGGGCGCCGGCGATGGCCAGGATGTAGAAAACGTTCTGAAGAACGAACAACGCGCGGAAGGCCGGATTGGCCAGGAGCGGGATATTCGCCGCGTATAGCACGGGCATGAGGGGCCCCACGCACCACCGGAGGAGCTTTCGCGAGATGAACTGAAAAATACGAAAAGCGCCGCCGAAGTTCCCCCTGAGAGCCCTGAAACCCGTAAGCCCCCTCACGATGATTCTCCGCTTCCGCGCGAACTCCTCCCGGAAGAAAGAGGTCGACTTCTCGTACGCGATCGCGCTTCCCTCGTAGACGACGCCGTACCCGCGCGAGGCGACCTCCGCGGGGAGCTGAAAATCGTTGGCGACATCCTTGGCGAGCGGAAAGAAAAGCTCCCTGCGAACGGCGAAGATCGTTCCCGTGCCGACGAGGACCGATTTGACCCTGCTCTCGAGGCTGTTGAGGAAAGATTCGTAACGCCAGTAGAGGCTCTCCCCTTGCCCAACGTAGGAATGATTGTTCAGATACACGAGCCTGCCCACGACGCAGCCGATATCCTCGTCCTTCAGGTTCCGGACGAGCATCCGAATCGCATCTTCACGATAAAAGGCATTTGCATCGGAAAACACGAGGATGTCCGCCTCGAGCCCGAGGACCGCACGGTTGAGCGTAGCGCTCTTGCCTTCCCTGCGGTCGAAGGCCTTGAGAATGATGCCGCGGCTCTCGTATTCCCGAACGATTTCATTGGTCCCATCGATGGAGCCGTCGCTCGCGACCACGATCTTGATTTTGTCTTTCGGATAATCGAGGGCGAGACTGTTTTCGATCTTCTCGCGGATAATGCGTTCCTCGTTATGGGCGGAGATAATGAGTATCACGCGGGGATTGTACGATTCGTCGCGCAGAAATCGACGCCCCCGAAAGAGCCCGAGGACGTAGAGTACGAAGGGGTAGCCGGCGTATGCATAGAGCGCTACGCCAAGAATGAATATAACTGCAACCCCTGCCGCAAGTTCCACGTTAGTCCCTCCGAACGAAGTTATTTATTAATACCATACTTCCGAAAATGGTCAACGTCTTTATTGGATGGAGGGCAAAAAAATTCGCTGACCGTTTTCTCATAGTTCAACTCCCCTGCGCCGTTGAAGTAACCAGAAAAGAGAAAACGATAGCGATTATTCGATATGGCTCCTTCTGCAAGAAGTATAACGGCTTGAGCGCATGCAGTCAAGAAATAATGCCCGGGCGATTACTGGCCGGCCGGCGGAACGTACTTCGTAACGCCTCCGTATTGGGTTCCGATCCAGATTGTCCCGCTCTGATCCTCGCACAGGGAACGGATGTAATCGTCCGACAGGCCGTTCGAAGCGCCGAGCCTCGACCATCCGCCGTTTCTCAGGACGAGGATCCCGCCGCCCGCCGTACCGAGCATTACTTCGCCCTTTGCGGCGCCGAGCACGGCGGTCGCGCGCGCGCCTCTCAGCGTCCTGGGGAGATCGAGGAATTGCCAGCCCGTCGCTCCGAGCCGATACACGCCGGCGCTCGAGCCGACGAGACAGTTGCCCCCCTTGTCGAATCCAAGGCAGTATTCGCCGGCCGGCGAATCGGACCCCGACCCCGGCGCGGCGTCGCTCATGAAACGTATCGCGGGATCCAGTTGACGAAGCGTATCGACCGCCCTCGTCGTATCCGCGGCGTCGTTCTCGCGCCGCGGAAGATCCATCCTCGCCCAGACTCCCTGGACCCGATGCGCAACCTCCCCCGTCCTCGTCACGACCCACGGGTTCCCGGCCGGATCGAGGGCGAGATCCACGACGGCGCCCGCGGGCAGGTTGCTCTCCCTGCCGACAACGCTCCATTTTCCCGCGGCATAGGTTACGATCTCCCCGTCGAACGTCGCGAACCAAACGGTTCCCGAAGGATCTTTGACGACGCGCGCGAAATATTCCGTCGGGAGCCCGCTCTTCCTGTCGAACACCTCCCAGACGCGTCCCGTATAGTGAAGAATGCCGAACCGGGTCGTGCTCCACAGTTCTCCGGCCTCGGCCGCGAAAATATCGGTCGTCTCCCCCGCGTACGGCGCGGGAGGCGCGGCCACCTTCACGAAAGCGTCCCTGGCGGCGTAGACGTCCGACCCCGCGGCGAGCCATACCGTGCCCCCGCAGAGACGGATGCGCGAAACGCGGCTTTCGGGAAAAGCCTGCGGAACGGCGAGCTCCTTCACGTCCTCTCCGAGAATGGCAAGCACCCTTCCGTCGTCCGTCCCCGCGTAGCAGACGCCGTCGACGTCGTGGCGTATCGAAAGAAAACGGCGCTTCTTCGACGCCGGTCCGCCCGCGGCGCTCGCCGACCATTCCGACCCGTCGAAAATCGAGATCCCCGACGCGCCCGCCGCCCAGACGCGCCCGGTCGAATCGAGACTGAACGCGTACACATCCGCGCCCGGCGGTTCCCCGGCCGTGCCGAACGATCGCACCCTGCCGAAGCTGTATATCGCGACNNGGCTGCCGTACCGAAGCGATCGCCACCCGAGAGAGTCGGCGCAGATAAGACCGCTCGGCGTCCCGAAGTAAACGGTGCTCGCATTCTCCTCCGCGATCGATAGAACGCGCTCGTCGAGCAGGGAATCCCGCGCGCTCAGAGCGGTTATCGCGTCGTCGACGACGTACCCGCAGCCGTTCCCGTAGCCGCCGATCCAGAGCCTCGTCTCGCCCGGGACGATGCACCTGACGCGAGCGAAGAGCGGAAGCGATTCCTTCGGGTACCATTTCCACGCGCCGTTCGAACGCACGCTTACCCCTTGATCGCCTCCGACCCAGAGCGCGCCGCGGTCGTCGACCGCGATCGCCCGCACCGAGAGCGACACGGGACCGCTCACCGGGACGATCACATTATCCTTTGTCCGGCAGGCGAAGAGTCCGCCCTCCGTTCCAATCCAGAGGGTGTCATCCATCACCGCGAGAGCGCGCGCCTCTTTCGCCGAACAGAGAACGGAGAATCTTCCCGGGAGGGCCCGGGTCGATTTTCTCTCGAGAGAAGGAAGCGAATGCCGCTGCCCAGACCGCAGCCACGTGCTCTGCGCGACGGCGGCCGAACGGGCGTGCGGCGACGACGAAAGCGCTACGAGGACGGCGAGAACCGCCGAAATGATCGCCCGCTCGGACGCGTCGAGTCCGGTCTTCATACCCATGCGTAAACCTCGGTTTCGAAATCGGCCACGATCGATCCAAACGCATCTGGAATGTAAAACAAGCGGGGGGTTTATTCAAGGGAAGAGGAGTCCGGCGCGAGGCGCTCCGGACAGGGCGTATGCACGATATCGTTCAGATAGGCGGCGAGATCGCCTCCTCCGAGGGCGCTCGCGGCGCGAAGGAACGAGCCTTCGTCCACGACGATGCTCCCGCCGGCGTTTTCGCACATGTACTTGAGGACTCCGATGAGCGCGACGTTCCCTCCGGTTTCGGCGCGGAGGCGCGCGTCGAGCGCTTCCGCGGCGAGAAAACCGCCGTCGTACAGGAGGTTGACCATGTCCTTGTCGCGCATGTCGCTGTTCGCCGCGTCCCCGATCGACACCTTCCCCGCGTAGGGATTCTCCCGATACCGCTCGCTGATCGCCCGGCGGCGAACCCCGTATTGTCCGTCCGTGATCACCCGCGCGTCGCGCAGCACTTGATACGAGTAATAGTTCGTCACCCCTTCGGTGAACCAGAGAAACTCCGTGCCGGCCGGCCCGAGCGCCTCGCCGTTCCAGTTGTGGAAGAACTCGTGCGCGATGATCGCCATCGGCGTGTCCATGAGCTCGCTCCGGTCGAGCCGGCGGTCGAGGAGAAGAATCATGCTTCCGCCGTAGTGAATTCCGTAATAATCGAAGCGGTCGCCTCCCATCACCGGATTCTTGTCGCACACGAAGAGGTACCGCGGCCGGGGAGACGAGCCGAAGAGAGCGATTTCCTTCGCGACGATCCTGCACACGACGTCGAAGAACGCTTCATCCGTGAACGACCACGAATCCGCGATGGCGAGCGTGATCTCCGTCCCGGCGACGATCCGCTCGAGGCTCCGGTAATTGCCCGAAGCCGCCAGGGTGAACGGCAGCTCGGCGCAATCGGGCACGACGACCCTGTTTCGAACGTGCGGCGACGAGGCGGTGAGACTCCAGCCGGTCGGCATGTCGACGTCGACGAGAATGCCGTCCGCGAGGTTCAGCTCGGGGATGAGGAACACGTCCCGCCCGAGTATCCGGGATCGATCGGCGCCGATGGACGTCATCAGGTCCCGGACATCGGCCGAATATCGGTCCTCGATCATGAGAACGACGTCGTATTCGATCGTGAAATCGCGCCCGTCGTTCTCGACGGTCCAGAGCCCGTCCCCGGCGCGCACGGGAAGGAGCCTCCCTTGGCGATCCGCCGCCTTGAAGCCGATCGGATCGAGCCTCTTGCCTTTCGGGCCCTCGAAGGCCCTGAACGTCGCCCGTTCCGCCGTGATTCCGAAAACCGCGCCGCGCACGCGCACGACCTTGAGATTCGCGTCGGAGAGAACGAGGCTGTAGAGCAGGAAGGGCTCTCCTCCCCCGTTTCGATATTCGAAATGCGAGCAGCTCTCCAACCCGATCGCCGCTATGGCGGCGCCGAGCGAGAGTGCGACGAGCGCTTTTCTCCGCGTAGCGCGAGTCATCGTGTTTGCTGTTTCCTCCAAGAAATTGGCCGGCCGGGAGTCGGCGGAGCACATCCCCTATCCGTTGCAAGGGATATTCCAGATATACGCCTGCCGGAAATGAAAGAGGGCTAGAATCGCAGTTTCCTCCGCAGCCACCCCACNNCCGCGACGATCCAGACGAACCCGACGACGGTCGCGACGAGCACGATGAGCCATTTCGGCCTTCCCCAGGGCTTTTCGGGGAGGTTGGGCTCATCCACGACCTGCACGACCGGAGTCGTGCGGGTCCGGTCTATGCCGGCCTCCTCGTAGCGCTCGAGCAGATACGCGTACACGCGCTCGTTGACCTCGAGATCGCGCTCCATCCTGGCATGGCTCTGGACGAGGCCGGGCATGCGGTCGAGGGGAATGAACACAGCGCCGGCGCTGTCTCCGTTCATGATGTTCTCAAGCTGCCGCATCAGGCCTTCATACTCGGCGTTCTTCCGCATGAGCTCGAGGGAGCTCGAAAGCGTGTACTCCCTGATGAGATCGCGCTCGATCCCGGCCAGCACCGCCCTGACCTTGAGGTCGGCGGCTACGCCGATCGCGCCGCGCACCTGCTCGTCGAAATCGACGATGTTGTTCTTGCCCTGGAACGCGGCGATCTCGCGCCGCGCGGCGCCGAGCCGATCGCGGTATTTCGCGAGCTGCGCCCCGACAAACATCCGCGTCTGCTCGGCGCGCGAGTACTGGAGAAAACGGTTGAGCGAATCGAGCCCCGCGATATACGCGCCGGCGATCTTCAAGGCGTACTCGGGATCCTTGTCCCTGACGCTCAGGTGAATGAGCCCCGT
>JAFNGP010000141.1:0-880 GCA_017885175.1 bacterium | reverse complement strand
ACGATCGAGGGGAGATTGAGCTTCGTCATCCACGCCGAGAGAATCCCCTCGCTCGCCTCCTCGACTGGAGGAAGGAGCAGCGCCCGCGATTCATACATGTTTCCCGAAACGAGAACGAAGACGAACGCCGCGAGAAAACTCGCGAACGTCACCCACGCGACAATCGCGCGTCTCCGGACGATTCGGTTCAGCAAGAGAAAGAACATCGATCGCTCCTCCGTGCGCGTGTTCCACGAACGCGCCGAGTGTATCCCGCGCGAACGCCGAACACAAGAGAATTTGGAATCGCCCGCTTCATGGCGTCTCGCCGAGCGTATCGAGACGCTCCGCCGCCAGGCGGAGGTGCGGAATCACGATCGAACCGCCGACGACGAGCGCGACGTTGAACGCTTCGTAGAACTCCTCCCGCGTCACCCCTTCTTCGCGGCAGCGGATGAGATGATACGAGATGCACTCGTCGCAGCGCAGCGCCATCGATGCGACGAGGCCGAGGAGCTCCTTCGTCTTCGCGGGAAGCGCACCCGCCTCGTATGCCTGCTCGTCGAGCGCGAAGAAACGCTTGATCCCGAGGGGGGCGTTCGCAAGAACGATCTCGTTGAGCCGCGAGCGCTCCTCGCCGAATCCCTTTTCCCAATTCTCGGTCATGCCTGTCGACACCAGCCTTTCCCCCGATACGCGGGTGGCGCCGGGAACGCCTTGATTTGTGTTGTCGTTCCGCGGGCGCCCGCACTACAATGGACAATCCGCCAGCGCCGGTGCGGGATTATATCAGAGTGCCGCCGAAGGGAGAACACGCTTTTGCATAGAATTCTGTATGTCGAAGACGCGCCGGCGGTCGGCGGATCCGCGATCTGCCTCGAAGAGCTCGTGCGGGGGCTCG
>JAFNGP010000140.1:1833-2528 GCA_017885175.1 bacterium | reverse complement strand
CGCAGGAGCCGGCTTCGCCGGTTCGATCCGGGTCGACTGCAGGGCGCCGACGATGGATGCGATCACCGAGGCACCGAACGGCTGGTACAACACGGCTCCTGTTCTTTCGCACCTCGGCTTCGACGACGATTTGAACCTCGATTTCGCCGAGTACAACTATAACGGCGTCGGTGGGTGGACCACGATCTTCTCCGGAATCGACGCCGCGTCGTGGAACAGCGATCCGTGGACGCTCCCCGACTTCGGCAGTCTCGATGAAGGCTCCAACACGATCTATTTCCGGGTGAAGGACGACGCGGGGAACTGGAACACGGCGACCTACAGCTGGCAGTTCAACAAGGACACCATCGTTCCGCCGCCGCCGACGAACTTCGTCGCGCTGCCGGGCCACGACAAGGTGCACCTGACCTGGACGAACCCGGCGGACCCGAACCTCGCCGGTATCGAGATCAGGCGCGTGGCGTGGGGCGTCTATCCCCATTACGCCGCTGCGGCTCCCGGTTATCCGGCGAATCCCGGCGCAGGGGACCTCGTGGTCTACTCGCTCGCGCCGGCTCAGGCGTATAACGACAATCCGAGAACGCCGCGCGCTATCTACTACTATGCAGCGTTCTCGAAAGACCTCGCGGGCAACTACTCGGAGCTCGGCGAGTACGCCACGGACCGCGCGACCAGCTACTGGCTGGGCGACGTGA
>JAFNGP010000140.1:0-1755 GCA_017885175.1 bacterium | reverse complement strand
ACGATCGAGAATCTCGAGGATCTCGTGAAGTTCGATATCGCCGCGGGCAGCGAGAACGTAATTTCGGTCGTTCTCAAGAACCAGGCGACGACCCTGAAGGGCATCCACATCGTGATGGAAATCGAGGGTGGCGAGCTCGTGCGGGTGAATCGCGGCGCGCTCCTCGCGAACCGGTCCGATGTCTTCTTCGGGACGCTGCCGGGAGGAAATGGAACGGCTGACGTCTGTGTGGCGGCGCTCGGCGTCGATGCGGCGCTGCTCAAGGCTTCAGGCGAGATCGCACGGCTCGAGATCAAGAAGTCGGGCGAGGAGCCCGTGGTGGTTCGCTTCAAGGCGATCGATCTCAGGAATCTCGACAACAACAAGAAAGAGATCGTCGTGGCCGATGAGCACGAGGCGCCGTTCGTTCCGACGGCGACCGCCCTCATGCAGAACTTCCCGAANNACCACGCTCACCTTCGACGTGGCGCAGGCGGGGAACGTGTCGATCCAGGTCTACGACGTGTCGGGACGTCTGCTCGCGACCCTGCTCAATTCCTACAAGGAAATCGGGCGTCACCGGGTCGAGTGGAACGGCAAGAACGCGAACGGTTCGCTCGTGCCGAGCGGCATCTATTTCTACCGGATGAGAGCCGCCGGCTTCGAAGTGACGAAGAAGATGATACTGGTACGGTAGTTTGAGGGGATGGGACGCGGGAGGCGCGGCATCGCGCCTCCCGCAATCCCCGGGGCGGCGCTGAAGGAAAGGAGAGAAATGGGGCACATCGAAAATTCGATTTCTCGTGCGGTTCGCGCGGGCTCGTTGCTTGTCCTCTGTTTCGGGTGCCTTATGTTTCTCGAAACCGGGGCGTGCGCGAATCCGCTTGCTCCCGGCGATCCGATCGTGAGCTTCGAACGGCTCAGGACCCGTATGATTCCCGGCGATCTCTGCACGTTGTCGGTCTTCGTCGACGATGCGGTCGATTCGCTGAGCTGCATGGATATTTTCATCGCATTCGACACGTCGCTCGTCGAATGCACGGCCGCGCTGGAAGGCGCGCTTTACCAACAGGTGGGCTACCCGTCCTTTTTCCGGTGGGAGCACGTGACGGCCGACACGGTGGACGCCGTCGACTGTTTTCTTGGATATCGAAGTTTCTTCCTCGCTCCCGGAGAGCTGGTGAGCTTTGTGTTCAGGGCGAAGAAGGTCGGGATCTCCCACGTCTGCATCGCTAAGGCGCGGCTCTGGGACATCGATCGTGTCGAGCTTTTCCCGGTTATCGGCGAATGCGCCGAAATCACCGCCAGCGCGCCGATGGTCAGCTTCGAGCCGCCCAGGATATTGGCCGCGCCGGGCGAACTCTGCACGCTGCAGGTCGTCGTCGAAGACCCCGTCGATTCGCTCAGCTGCATGGACATTGCCGTCACGTTCGACACGTCGCTCGTCGAATGCACGAACGCGCTGGAAGGCGCGCTCTACCAGGGGCTTTCCTACCCGACATTCTTTCGGTGGAATCACGTGTCGGCCGATACCGTGAACGCGGTCGACTGCGTTCTCGGCTACCGGACCTACTTCCTCGCGCCCGGAGAGCTGGCGAGCTNNATCGACAGGCTCGAGCTTTCTCCGATCATGGGGCCATGCGCCGAAATAAGCATCAGCGTGCCGACGGGGAGCGACCCCGGCATACCCCGGGAAAGCTATCTGTGCAATTATCCGAACCCTTTCAACCCATCGACGCGGCTGGTGCTCTTTCTCGCTCCGCCTACGGGCGGGGT
>JAFNGP010000139.1 GCA_017885175.1 bacterium | reverse complement strand
TCGTCGATATCGCCGTCGAGCCCGCGGCGGAAATTCTCGTCGACGGACGGCGCCGCGTCGTCGGCGACCGCCTCATGATGCTCGAGCTTCCCGCGGGGACGCACGAGATCGCCTGCCGGGGCGAGGGGTACCGCGATTATCTCGAAACGGTGCAGATAAAGAGGGGAGAGCTCTCGAGGAGGATAATAACACTCGAGAAGCTCACCGGAATGATCTCTCTTGAAACAGCCGCGGGCGCCCAGATCTTCGTCGATGGAGTGTTCAAGGGAACGGTCCCGCTCGCCTCCCCGCTCGACGTTCCGGTGGGGACGCATCGCATCGAGCTCAAGAAACCCGGTTTTCAGACCTGGGCAAGCGCGGTGTACGTGCCCCAGGACGAAACCGTGCGCCTCGCGATCAGCCTCGTGCCGGTATCAGTTTCCGAGTAACGCCGCAGCCGCGGCGATCACCTCATCGACGCCCACCGATTCGACGTTCCCGTCTTTCCCTCGCACCGCGACGACCGTTTCGTTGACCGGCTTCCACCGCGCCGGGTCGGTCGGCCCGAATACGGCGACGCACCTCGCGCCGACCGCGCCCGCGATATGCATGATGCCCGTATCGTTGCAGAGGGTGAGCGCAGATCGTTTCATGAGGGCGCCGAGAAACCCGACCGAAGGACACGGGAGAACGAACGGACGATCGACGCAGGCTTCGAGAAACGCTTCGAGCGCCGCCGCGTCGGCGGGCCCCCCCGTCGCGACCACCCCGCACCCGAAATCCTCGCCGAGAACCTTCACGGTTTCCGCGTACCTTCTCCCCGGCCACACGTTCAGCGCCTTTCCCGCTCCCGGATGGACGACGATGAACCTCCCTCCCGTTCCGAACGAGGCGGCGACGAAACGCTCGCATTCTCGCTCATCCTCCGCCGGCGGAACGAACACGGAGGTCAGATCCGTCGCACGCACGCCGATCGCCGAAAGCGGATAGACGTTGTGCACGCTCTCGTGCATCGCGGCAAGCTCCTCTCTCGGAGGCAGCGGCAGCTCGAGATGATAGAAACGGGACGCGAGATCGTGGCCGAACGGCTCGCGCGTGGAGCCTATCCGCATCCGCGCGCCGCACGCGACGGCCAGCAGCATGCTCGTTACCGAGAATGAGACGGTGTTGAGAACGATAGCCGCGTCGAAGCGGCGTCTTCTGAGCTCCGCGACGAACCGCGCGAGATCGAAGAAGCTTCGGAGGCCCTTNNGGCGTTGACCGGCGAGGCCAGGAGCGTGATCCTCGCGCCGCCGAAGCGCGCCCGGAGCCCCCGGAACGCGGGAACGGCGAGAAGCATGTCCCCCATCTGGTGATGCTGTCTGATGACGAGGAGCCGCGACACGCCGAGGAGGTCGAGCTCCCGGGCGGTTATGCGCCGCCTCGAGAGAAACAGGGAAATGAAGCGGGCCAGCGCCAGCTTGCCTGTTCTCTCGAGCTTCTTTATCACCGATTCCCCCCCCGAAAAAATGAAAAAACGCCGGAACTTTCTCCGGCCCGGCGCGTATCAATAACCAGAGAGCGGATGTTTTACCCCCATCCCACAATCCCTTCTTGCGGATGGCGGCCTCCCCCAAAAGGCCGCCATCATCTTGATAGGCCCCGCGCGGCTCCGGGCGGGCGCTTCCGCGCTCACCACGGCCGTTTCATGTTTCGTTCGTCGGACACCGTCTCGAGAATTCTGAGATAGCTCTCGTACCGATCGCGGGAAACGTCTCCCCGCTCGACCGCGTCCTTCACGGCGCAATCGGGCTCGTGGCTGTGCGTGCATGTCGCAAACCTGCAGCCGGCGCGGAACAAGGCGAAATCCCGGAAATAACCGGCAAGCTTCTCTTTCGACACCCCCCAGATCCCGAACTCCCGGACTCCCGGAGTATCGCCGAGGTATCCCCCCCGGGGAATGCGATGAATCTCGAAATGACTCGTCGTATGCATTCCCTTCCCCGTCCGCGCGCTCACGTTTCCCACGACGAGCTCGAGGCCAGGCTGCACGCGCGATATGAGCGAGCTTTTTCCGCTCCCCGAAGGTCCCGCGAATATCGAGAGCTTACCCGCGAGCATCCCCGCCAGGCCTTCGACTCCCTCCCCCGTGAGAGCGCTCGAGCAGACGCAGCGATAGCCCATCGTCCGGTAGGGAGCGAGCGATTCGTCAATACGGGCGCGGGAATCGGCAAGATCCATCTTGTTGACGCAGATGACCGCGTCCATCGGGCCGCACGCCGCGGAGACGAGCATGCGGTCGAGAAGACGCAGATTCAGCTCCGGCTCCTTCACGGCGAAAACGAGGATCGCCTGATCCATATTCGCGCCGAGGATCCGGTATCCTTTTCTCTGGGAAGGATCGGTTCGCGCCAGGATCGATCTCCGGATTCCGAGCTCGACGATCACGCCCTGGGTCCCCCCCGCGCCGCGCCCCTGCTCGATCCTGACCAGGACGTTGTCGCCGACCACGGGAAGCACCTCCTCGGGTGCGTCCCCGAGGCGAAACTTCCCCCGGAGGGAGCATCGTATCTCCCCGAAGCCGCTTTCGACGAAAAAAGCGGCGCCTTTGATCCGTATGACGAGCCCCTGAGTGGTTTCCATGGCCTCCGCACCGGGCGAATTCCCAGATTCAATGCTGAATAATGAGCCCGCCCGAGAGTATCAAAGATTTATTACCCGAAAAAGATGAAATTGTTATACAATATTCGCGGGTGCATGCTATATTATGAAAAGTATGGAAGCTAGCAAGCTGATTTCGTTCTTCGAAGAGGATCTTTGCATATTTCATCTCCGGTCGCGCAAGAAGATGAGCGTGCTCACGGAGATCGTGCATCATCTCGCGGTCAACAACAAGATCTCGGACGAGCACTTCATTATCGAGATGCTGAAGAACCGGGAAAGCCTCGGCAGCACGGGGCTCGGCAACGGCGTCGCTTTCCCGCACGGGCGCTCGCTCGCCATCAAGGAGCTCTCCGTGCTCTTCGCCCGCTCGGNNGCGCCGTCCGACAAGGGCTCCGAAACGTACCTCGCGATCCTGAGCGAGCTCATCGGCCTGATTCAGAAGCCCGCGAAGCTCAAGAGCCTCTGCGAGGTCACCGACTATCAATCGCTCGTGAAAATTCTGGAGGATAAGGATCTGTGAGAGACGAGCATCGGCTCCTCATCGCCCTTCAAGACCTTGATATCATGATCAAGGAGGTGAAGGATAAAGCCACGTCCAAGGAGCTCCAGAGCCTCGGTTTCAAGCTCACCGGCCTGAGCGAGCTTCAGGAGGCGAGAGAGAAGCTCGCGAAGAAAACGCAGAAAGGACTCCTTCAGCGCTACGAGAAGCTCACCGAGCACTTCACCGTGGCTATCCTCCCCGTCACCGGAAACCTCTGTCTCGGGTGCTTCGTCAAGCTCCCCACCTCGTTCTTTTCCGCGGTGAGCAGAAATGAGCTCCAGACGTGCGAGAATTGCGGAAGGTTGCTCTACATCCCCTGAGCCTGCCCATGCATTGGAATACTCGACGCAGCTTCATCCCCAAGTTTCTCTTGATAATCGTGCCGCTTTGATGTAAAGTATTTTAACCAGGTAAGAAACTTAACAATTACAGGGGTTTTCATGTACGGCGACAAAGCGAATGATGCGCTCAACGCGAGGTATTCCGTCAGGAAAACGCTCGGGGAGTATCCTCCCTGGCATGGATACAGCGTCGCCGATTCATTGAGCGAACGGGAATA
>JAFNGP010000138.1 GCA_017885175.1 bacterium | reverse complement strand
CCTATAGTCTTCCCTTCCTCTGGATCGTCATCGCGTGCGTTTTCTCCGCGGGGAGCGGGATCGTTTTCGGCATGTATCCCGCCAACCGGGCCGCGAAGATGGATCCGATCGTCGCTCTCCGCTACGAATGAGCCCGGAAGCGGACAGGGCGTAATCTCTTTACACCGTGAAATCCGGCGACTATACTCCGCCCTACGAGGTCATCGATACTGCGCGGCGTGCGCGGCGGGGGAGGTGCGTAGTGCCCGGAAGATTCGTTCTCGCATGCGCGGCGGCGACGTTCTGGTTCGCCGCGGCGGGCCCCGTCCGCGGGCAGGGGATGTTCGACCGGCCGGTCGAGGAGACTGCCTTCGAGCTCTCCGTGAGCCAGGAGTTCGACGAGAGCTCGAAACCGGCGATCGTCGTGTCCGCCTCGATACCGTACCGGAGACTCGTCTTCTTTCTGCGCGGCCGGCGGTACGAGGCGCGGTACCGCGTTTATCTCGAGCTCAAGGAGCGTCGCGGCAAGGTCGCGCCCGGCAGGGTTTGGGAGGAATCGGTCGCCGCGGACAACTTCAGGGAAACGACCTCGGCGGCGCAATTCGCCGCGACGCGCCGGACGTTTCCCGTCGATCCCGGCGAATACACAGCCGTCGTGACGATAGAGGTCATCGACACGTCGCGTCGCTTCAGGGAGGAGCAGGCGGTGCGCGTCGTCGGCGAGGAGACGGGGCGGCTCGAGATGTCGACACCCGTTTTCTACACCTGCCGCGAGGATTCCCTCTCCCCGAAACCCCGGAACGGGGAGATCGCGGTTTCGACGTGCCCTTCCTCGGGAGGGGCCGGAGCGCGGATCAATCCGGGCGCCGTGTACGGCGATTTCGGCGGATGGGCGCGCGTCGTCTTCGGCTTCGTCGCTCCCGCGGCGCAGGATGGGGATTCCCTCGTTCTCACGGCAAGGATACGCGACGCGCGCGGCGCGGTCGCGCTCTATACGAGAGAAACGCCGGCTCGCGGCGGGACGCGGCGCTCCTCGTTCTGTCTCCATATAGGACTGGACAGTCTCCCTATCGGCGAATACGAGGTCGAGGCCGTTCTCGAGACGGCCGACGGAGCGCAGAGAAGCCAATCGTCCGGACAATTCGCCCTGCTCTTCAACACGGGGCTCCTCTTCTCCCGCGTCGGCGATCTCGTCGATCTGCTCTCTCTCGTCGCGGACGTAAAGGAAGCCAGGGCGGTCGCGGAAGCCCCCGCGGCGGAGCGCGTGCGCGCGTGGGCCCTCTTCTGGCGCAAACTCGATCCGACTCCCGCGACCGAATCGAACGAAGCGTTCGGCGATTTTCTCCAGAGACTGAGATACGCGCTTGAATCCTTTTCGAAGAATAAGCCCGGCTGGCGGACGGATATGGGCAAGATCTATATACAAAACGGGCGCCCCGACAAGGTCGAGGACCGGCAGGAACCCCGGATGGGGAGGAACTATCAGCTCTGGTATTACTACTCGAAGGGGATCGTCTTCGTCTTCGAGGATTTGATCGGGACCGGGGAATACCACCTTCTCTCGACCGAGATGATGTGACCGGTATGAACGGAAGGCTCCGTGCCGGCGTCATGACGTTTCTTCTTCCGGCCGCCCTGGCGGCGGCCGGCTGTTCGCGTTCAGCGGACGACGCGACGGTGCGGCTCGCGCTTCAGACGGAGCCGACGACGCTCGATCCCGCCTACTCGGTCGATTTCTCGTCCGGCAGGATGGCGTCTCTCATCCATTCCAACCTCGTCGCGTTCGATCCGGACGCGCGCGTTGTTCCCGATCTCGCGCGAAGCTGGGAGATCCTCGACGNNTACTCGGTGCGGCGTCTTCTCGATCCCGAAACCGTTTCCCCCCGCTGGTGGCTTCTCAAGCCGCTGAGGGGCGCCGCCGCGTTCCACGGGGGCGCTTCGTGGGACGGCGAGGCGGTGCAGGCGATCGACGATTCGACGGTCGTCATGAGGCTCGAATATCCCGTCGCGCATTTTCTCGGGCTTCTCGCGATGCCCGCCGCCGGGATCGTGTGCCGCGAGGAGATCGAGCGTCTCGGAACGGGATACGGCCGCTCGCCGAGCGGGAGCGGCCCCTGGATGCTCTCCGCCTGGAGAGAGGGAGACGAGATACTCCTCGTTCCCAATCCCGGCTATACGGGGCGGCGGACCGCTCTCGCGGGGCTTTCCTTCCGCGTCATTCCCGAGCAGATGACGCAGATCGCCGAGTTCGAGGTCGGTTCGCTCGACGTTCTCGAGGTCCCGCGGGCGGAGCTGGAGCATTGGCGCGCCGCCGGCGCGCCGCTCCTCTGGAGGGAGGAGCTCAGAGTCGTCTATATCGGATTCAACACGATGAAGCCTCCCTTTTCCGATCCCCGCGTGCGGCGCGCTCTCAATATGGCGGTCGATGTCGAGAAGATCATCGCCCATGTGCTTTTCGGGGCGGGAGTGCGTTCGCGCGGAGTCGTGCCGCCGAGCCTGCGCCTCACGCCGGAACCGGCGGAACGGTACCGGTACGATCCCGCCGGGGCGCGGGCGCTGCTCGCCGAGGCCGGTTATCCGGGCGGCTTCTCGATGGAGCTATGGCAGCGGGAGAATCCGGAAGCGGGACGCGTGCTCGAGAGCGTGCAGGGATACCTGGCGGACGTCGGCGTGACGGCGAAGCTCGTCACGCGGGAGTGGGGAGCCTTCAAGGAGGCGATCGACCGGGGCACTCCGGACGCGTTCTTCCTCGATTGGCTCGCCGATTACCCCGACGCGGAGAATTTTCTCGCGCCGCTGTTCTCTTCGGCGAATATCGGGGGGGGCGGCAACAGGACCGGCTACCGGAACGCGCGCGTCGATTCGCTTCTCGAAGGCGCGGCGGCGTGCATGGATGGCGCGAAACGATGGGAGCTCTACCGGACAGCGGAGGGGATCGTGTACGGAGACGCGCCGTGGCTCTTTCTCTGGTTTCCCGAAAAGTACGAGGTGGTGAGCCCGAGGCTCACCGGATACCGTATTCCGCTTATCTTCAACGGTCAGCGCTTCCTCGACGTGGGCGTATGACCAGGGGGACGTGAAGTGCGCGCGTTCATAGCGAGACGCTTGGCTATGCTCGTCCCGATCCTCTTCGGCGTCGCGACCCTCACCTTTATCCTCATGTACGTCGTGCCGGGCGATCCGGTCCGCGCGCTCGCGGGGGAACGCTACGACGAGGAAACGCTCGATCGCATGCGCGCGGAGCTCGGGCTCGACCGGCCGCTCGCCGTCCAGTATGTCGTTTTTCTCGGCCGCCTCGCGCGCTTCGATCTGGGAACTTCCTTCGTGACGCGGCGCCCCGTCGCCGAGGCGATCCGCGAGCGGTTTCCGAGAACGCTCGTTCTCGCCCTGAGCGCCATGGCGATCGCGATCGTGGGGGGAATCGCGATCGGGACGGTCGCCGCCTGGGGGCGGCACCCCGTCGTTTCGAGAATACTCATGACCTTTTCGCTCGTTGGCGTTTCGATGCCCGTATTCTGGCTCGGCCTTCTTCTTATCTACCTTTTCGCGATCAAGCTCCGCGTTCTTCCGCCCTCGGGGTACGGCGGAGGCGCGATTCGCAATCTGATACTGCCGGCGCTCACGCTGTCCTTCGCGTCCATGGCGACGATAGCCCGCGTGACGCGCTCGGGCGTTCTCGACGCGCTCGGAGAGGATTATGTGCGGACGGCGCGGGCGAAGGGGCTCGGCGAGCGCATCGTCCTCGGGAAGCACGTTCTCAGGAACGCGCTCATTCCCGTCATCACGATCGCGGGGGCCGACTTCGGGAGCTATCTGAGCGGATCGGTGCTGACCGAATCGATCTTCGGATGGCCCGGCCTCGGCCGGTTCGTCGTGCAGGCGATCCTCAAGCGCGATTTTCCGGTGATACAGGGAGCGGTGCTCTTCATGGCGGTGCTGTTCATTCTCGTGAATCTCGCCGTCGACCTGAGCTACGGCGCGATCGATCCG
>JAFNGP010000137.1:234-8333 GCA_017885175.1 bacterium | reverse complement strand
TCGAGAACGTGCCGTTCGAACCGGACCGCATCGCCCATGAGGTCTGCCGGCTTATCTGCTCCGACATCGCGTCCAAACGCATCGAGCTCCTGTGCGACATCAGCGACCGGGTTCCTTCGGAGGTGCGGGGCGATCCGTTCCGGATCCGCCAGGTCCTCGCAAACCTCCTCAGCAACGCCTCCAAATTCACCGAAACCGGCGAGATAGAGCTCGCCATGGACGTCGAGCAGTTCGAAGAGAATCGGATCAAGCTCCATGTGACGGTGCGGGACACCGGAATCAGCATTCCTGACGACCAGCTTTCGCTCATTTTCGCGCCCTTCCGGCAGGCCGACGAATCGACGACGAGAAAGCACGGCGGCACCGGGCTCGGACTGACGATCTGCAAGCAGACGGCGAACCTTCTCGGAGGGGACGTCTGGGCCGAGAGCAGGAAGGGCGCGGGCAGCACCTTTCATTTCACCGCATGGCTCGAGAAATCCGGAGAGGCCTCCGGCGCCCACCCCGATGCCGGGCCGATGCCCGTCAAGAAAGTGCTCGTCGTCGACGACAACGAACGGGCGCTCGATATCGCCACGCGCAGGTTCGTTTCGCTCGGCCAGCAGGTGGTCTCGCGAAACAGCTGCGCCGGAGCGATCGAAGCGCTGCAAGGCGCTCTCGATACGCAAAGTCCCTTCGATATCTGCCTCATCGACGCAACCATGGTCACCGGCGACGGCTGCGGAACGATCGCGGAGCTCCGGAGGCTCTGCGGCGACACCCGCTGCGCCGTGGTCGGCATAGCNNAAATGCGTCTTTGGGCACTTTGACGCGCATCTGAACAAACCGGTTCGCCGGAGGGACTGCGTCGAGCTGCTGCGCGCATGCGCCGAAGGCGCCCGCTCCGCGAATCCTCCCGAAGCGCGCGAAGAAGCCCCCGGCGGCGCGCCGTACTCGACCGCGGACGCTCCGAAGGAAGCGCGCGATAATCGCCCGATACGCATCCTCCTCGCGGAGGACAACCCGGTCAACCAGAAGCTCGCGAAGCTTCTTCTGGAGAAGGCGGGATACGTCGTCGAGGTCGCTTCTAACGGAAAGGAAGCCGTCGAGAGATTCGTCGCCTCGCCCGACCGCTTCGAGCTCATCTTCATGGATATCCAGATGCCCCTGATGGACGGGCTCGAAGCGACGAAAGTGATCAGAGCGAAGGGTTTTTCCGCGATTCCCATCGTCGCCATGACGGCGCGCGCCATGACCGGCGACCACGATTCGTGCCTCCGGGCCGGAATGACCGACTACATCACGAAACCGATAAGAAAGAACGTCGTTCTCGAGATGGCCGAAAAGCTCACGCGACGCCCCACGCTCTGATTTCCTTTGACTTTTCGCACGTAATAATAAAGATTTCCATCTACGTATCCGGAATTCGGCATATGAAAAAACGAATATATATCATACCGCTCATCATCGTGCTCGCCGCGCTGGCGGTGCGAATCACTCTGCTCGTCGTAAAAGGATCGGGCGCCGAGAATCGGCAGAATCAGACGGCTGCCGTGGCCGTCGAGGTGGACAGTGTCCGATTCGGTCCGATCAGGGAGATCCGCGAGTTCACGGGTTCCGTCTATCCCTACAATCAATACGTCGTGGCGCCCAAGGTATCGGGCCGGGTCATCGAGATCCGCAAGCGCATCGGCGACCGGGTGAACCCGGGGGAGCTGATCGCCCGGATCGATGACGCCGAATACCAGCAGGCGGTGCGCGAGGCGGAAGCGAACCTGAAGATAGCCGAAGCCTCGGTGGCCGATTCCCGCAGCCAGCTCGAGCTCGCCCGGGATCAAAAGGAGCGGATGGAATCGCTCCGGGCCAAGGATCTCGCTTCGTCGGCGGAGCTCGACGGGGCCGTTTCGGATTTTTCCGCGAAGGAATCCCGCTATCGTCTGGCGGAGGCCCAGGTGGAGCAGCGCGAGGCGTCCCTCGAATCTTCGAAGATCAGGCTCAGCTATACGCGCTTGACCGCAACGCGCGCCGGGTACGTCGGCGAACGGTTCATCGACGAAGGCGCGCTGCTCGCGCCCAATACCGCCGTCGCGTCGGTCATCGAAATCGGCACGGTCATCGTGCGGACGACGATCACGGAGCGCGATTATCGCCTCATCAGTCCGGGACAGCCGGCGGAGGTGACCGTGGACGCGTTCGCGTCGAGGGTTTTCTCCGGCCGCGTCTCGCGGATCGCTCCGATGCTGCTCGAGAATTCCCGCGTGGCGCAGATGGAAGTGGAGGTGCGGAACGACTCGCTCCTCCTCAAGCCGGGCATGTTCGCCCGCGTCCGGGTGATGATCGCGTCGAAGACCCGGGCCCAGATCGTTCCCACGAAATCGATCGTCAACCGTAACGGCGAGACCGGCATCTTCATGGTTCCGGAGAACGAAAGCGCCGCCCGCTACATTCCCGTGAAGGCCGGCATCACGACGCCGGATCTCACCGAAATTCTCTCTCCCGTTCTCGAGGGCCGCGCGGTGACGCTCGGCCAGCACCTTCTCGAAGACGGCAGCCCCGTGCTGCTTCCGACAAGCTCGTCCGGCAAGGCGCCCGATCAGGCCGAAGGCGCGAAAGAGAAATCAGGCACATGAACATCGCCCAGGGGTCCGTCCATCGACCGGTTCTCACGGCCGTCATATTCATGGTCGTGATCACCCTCGGCATCGTTTCCTTCAGCCGCCTGTCGATCGATCTCATGCCGGAGATCACCTACCCCACCATCTCCGTGGTCACCAGCTACGGCAACGTCGGTCCTCAGGAAATGGAAGAATCGATCACCCGGCCCATCGAGGAGGCGCTCGCGGCCGTGCAGGGCGTGGAGGAGATCACGTCGTCGTCCTCTGAAGGGCAGAGCATGGTGAGAGTCGCCTTTTCGTGGGGAACGGATCTCGACGTGGCGGCGAACGACATGCGCGACCGCCTGGACCGGGTGATCGCGCTGCTGCCCGACGACGCGGACCGGCCGATGCTGATGCGGTTCGACCTGGCGAGCTTCCCCATACTCATCCTGGGCGCGTCGAGCAACCTCGACCCCGTGCAGATGCGGCGGATCATTGACGACGAGATCNNTCGATCTGCGGCGCATCGTCGAGGACCAGGTAAAGTACCGGCTCGAGAGGGTGCCGGGAGTGGCCTCGGTCGACATTCGCGGCGGCCTGAACCGGGAGATACACGTCAATCTCCGCGGCGACCAGCTCAAGGCGCTCGGGATATCGACCGACGCGGTGCTCGGCGCCCTGCGGAACGAGAATCGAAACGTCCCGGCCGGCCTCTACGACAAGGGGAACCTCGAAGTCCTCGTGCGCACGCAGGGGGAATACCGCAATCTCGACGAGGTACGCAACACGGTCGTCACGACCCGCGCGGGCGCCCCGATCCGCATCAAGGACGTGGCGGACGTCGAGGATTCCTGGGAGGAGATCCGCCAGATCGTGCGCATCGACGGGAGGCCGGGGCTGCGCATCTCGATCAGCAAGCAATCGGGCGCCAATACCGTCAACGTCGCCCAGGCCGTGCGAGCGGAGATGGACCGCATCAACCGCGACATACCCCAGCTCCAGCTCATTCCGATCGTCGACACTTCGATTTACATCAAGGATTCCATCAACAACATGGGGAGCGCCGCCCTCATCGGCGGTTTGCTCGCGATCCTCATTCTCTTTCTCTTCCTCCGCAACGTTTCGAGCACCCTCATCATCTCGACCACGATACCGATTTCGATCATCGCCACCTTCGTGCTCATGTACTTCAGCCGCTTCACGTTGAACATCATCACCTTCGGCGGGCTCGCGCTCGGCATCGGCATGCTCGTGGACAACGCGATCGTCGTGCTCGAAAACATCTACCGCCATCGCGAGGCCGGTTTGGACAATATCAAGAGCGCGCTCACCGGCACATCCGAGGTCTGGTCGGCGATCGTGTCGAGCACGCTGACGACCGTCGTCGTGTTCTTCCCCGTCGTGTTCATCCGCGGGATGTCGGGAATCATGTTCCGCCAGATGGCATTGGTGGTGAGCTTCTCCCTCCTCTGCTCGCTCGTCGTCGCGCTCACCCTCATTCCGATGCTCGCCTCCCGTTTCCTGCGGTTCCAATCCGCGGCGCACTCCAGGAACGAGAGCCGTCTGCACCGGATCTATTCTTACAGCGAAGATGTCTTCCTGCGGATCGAGCAGCGGTACTCGAGCTTGCTGCAATGGGCGCTGGAGCGCAAGAAGACCGTGCTGCTCGCGACGCTCGGGCTGTTCGTCGTTTCGATCGCCATGGTGCGGCTCGTCGGAGTGGAATTGATGCCGGCCACGGACCAGGGCGAGGTGGACGTCAACGTCGAGATGGCGGTGGGCACGAAGCTCGCCATCATCGATCAGGCGACGCGTACGGTCGAGGAAATCGTCCGCGCGCAGGTGCCGGAAGCCGTTTCCATCATGTCGGAAATGGGCGGCGGGGGCTACCACTCCGCGGGCGGCCATATGTCCGAGGTGCGCGTCATGCTCGTCCCGCGCGGCGAGCGGCGCCGCAGCAGCGAGCGCATCGCGAACGACCTGCGCCGCTCTCTCGCCGGGCTCCCGGGCGTCACGATCCGCACGAGGGCCGGAGAGGGGCTTTTCGTGCTGCGAATGGGCGCGGGGTCGGAGAGCGACGTGAACATCGAAATCCGCGGGTACGATCTCGCGACGGCGCAGGCGCTCGCGCAGCGGGTCAACGACATCGTCGTCAAGGTCCCCGGCATCACCGATACGCAGATCAGCCGCGAGGAGGGAAATCCGGAGCAGATCTTCCGGATCGACAGGGAAAAAGCGGCCGACCTGGGACTCGGCGTCTCGCGCATCGGAGACGCGCTGCAGACTGCGGTCGGCGGCACGCTCGCGTCCTACTATCGCGAGGGAGGCAAGCAGTACGTCATTCTCGTGCGCCTCAGCGAGGGGGACCGGAAGAGCCTGGACAATCTCCTCGACCTGACCGTCGTCAACAGCCGCGGCCAGCCGGTCATTCTGCGCAACGTCGTGGAAGCCGTCCAAGAGGAAGGCCCGGTCCGAATCGAACGGAAGGATCAGGAGCGTATCATCACGATCGAGGCGAACTTCACCGGCCGCGACATGGGATCGGTTATCAGGGACATTCGCCGCGAGCTCCGGTCGGTTCCGGTCCCGAAGGATTTCGCCATTCTCTTCGGCGGCGATTACGAGGAGCAGCAGAAGGCGTTCCGGGAGCTCATGTTCGGATTCATCCTGGCCATCATGCTCGTCTACCTGGTGATGGCGGGACAGTTCGAATCGTGGCGAGACCCGTTCGTCGTGCTCTTCTCGATACCGATGGCGCTCATCGGCATCACGGTGACGATGCTGCTCACCGGCACCATTTTCAGCATGCAGGCCTTCATCGGCTGCATCATGCTCTCGGGGATCGTCGTGAACAACGCGATCCTCCTCGTCGATTATACGAACCAGCTGCGCCGGCTCCACGGAATGCAGCTCGCCGAAGCGATCCGGCTCGCCGGATCGAGGCGGCTCCGCCCCATTCTCATGACCACCCTCACCACGGTGCTCGGCCTTCTCCCCCTCGCCATAGGCCTCGGCGAAGGCGGCGAGACGCAGGCGCCGCTCGCGCGCGTCGTGATCGGCGGGCTCATGAGCTCGACGCTCATCACGCTCATCCTCGTTCCGGTCGTGTACGCGATATTCGAGAAGAGATTCAAGAGCAAGACTATCTGATCCTGAGACGACGCGGAGCCGGACGAGGAGTCCTGCCGAACGCCGGCTTCTTCGCCGCCTTCTGTTCCGCGGCGAGCTGCTCGGCGGGGATCTCCGAGTCCCGCGACACCGGGATCGCGGCGCACATGAACCGTTCGATTTCCCTCACGTCGCTGCGCTGGTCCGGCGTGGCGAAGGCGATCGCGTGTCCCCGCTTGCCCGCGCGCCGCGATGTCGGTGGCCACAAGAATACGGTATTCGCCTGTCTTGAACCGCCGCAAGGCCTCTTTGCGCTGCGGTTGCGACCGGTCGGCGTGGATCTCGGCCGCGCTATGGCCCAACTCGCGCAGCAGCCTCGCCACCCTGCCGGCGCCGCGCTTTGTCCGCACAAAGAGCAGCACGGAGCCCGTGTACTGCGTGAGGACCTGCCCCAGCAGGCGGCCCTTGTGCTCTTTCTGAACAAAGAGTATCTCCTGCGTCACCAGATCCGTCGCCGTCCCGGACGGGGCGATCTCGGTGCGAACCGGCAGATGCATGTAGTTGGACGCGATCCTCAGAACGCTCGACTGCATCGTGGCCGAGAAGAGCATGGTCTGGCGGGACTTCGGGATCAGCTTGATGATGCGCTCGATCTGCGGGAGAAAACCCATATCGAGCATACGGTCGGCCTCGTCGAGCACCAGAATGCTCACGTCGGCGAGACGGACCTGGCGCTGCTCGAGGAGGTCGTTGAGGCGGCCGGGAGTCGCGATGATGATGTGCGGATGCTCCTTCAACTGCCGGATCTGATGGCCCATCGACTCGCCCCCGATCACGACGGCGCTCCGAAGCTTGAATGCCCGGACGAACTTCGCCAGATCCTCGTGGACCTGGAGGGCGAGCTCGCGCGTGGGCACCAGCACGAGCCCCCTGCTCTTCCCCTGGGCGAGGCGCTGGACCATGGGAATGCCGAACGCGATCGTCTTGCCCGTCCCGGTCTGCGCGACCCCGATGACGTCCTTGCCGGCGATCGCGATCGGGATCGCCGCCTCCTGAATTGGCGTGGGGACGGTGAATTTGAGCGCATCCAGCACACCAAGGAGACCCGGCGCGATGCCGAGTCCGAAGAAGCTGCTCTTTGCTTGAATCATTGCGACATTCGCTCACTTTCTCTGTTCGCGCCATATATTTGGAAATTCATGATCTCGATCGACAGTTTCTACCGGAACGCGGTCGCTGTCAAGATCGAAGCACGGCCAGAAAAGACTTGCGGAGTTCGTCCCCGCGTACTATTTTCTTACGAGTCCACACCAGCTCGGGCCGCGGATCGCCGGGGCCTGTTTTCATTTTTGAGGTTTGTCTCCGTATGCCGACAGTCAACCATATTCGCAACGTGGCTATCATCGCCCACATCGATCACGGGAAAACGACCCTGATCGATTCCATCTTCCGCGCCGCCCGGACCTTTCGGGACAACGAGCAGGTCACGGAGCGGCTCATGGACAACAACGACATCGAGCGGGAGCGCGGCATCACGATCAGGGCCAAACACTGCACGGTCAACTGGAACGGGTATCTCATCAATATCATCGATACGCCCGGCCACGCCGATTTCTCAGGCGAGGTGGAGCGGGTGCTCTCGATGGTCGATTCGGTTCTCCTCCTCGTGGACGCCAACGAAGGGCCGATGCCGCAGACCCGGTACGTGCTCATGCGCTCGCTCCGGCTGGGACTCCGCCCCATCGTCGTCATCAACAAGGTCGATCGTCCGAACTCCCGCCCCAACCACACGCTGAACAAGACGTTCGATCTCTTCCTCGATCTGGGGGCGACGGACGAGCAGGCGCATTTCCCGGTTCTGTACGGCTCCGGCCTCGACGGCTGGCTCGTGAAGGACCTCCATAAGGACGCGCACGAAGGAATGGACGCCCTTTTCGAAACGATCGTCCATGAGGTGCACCCTCCCAAGGTCGACCGGAAAGGTCCGTTTCTCATGCAGGTCAGCACGCTCGCCTGGAGCGATTACGTCGGGCAGATCGGCTGCGGCCGGGTGCTGCGCGGCACGCTGCACAAGGGAGATGAATTCACCCGGTTCGTCACGCGGTGGAAGAATCCCGGCGATCAGGCCGCCGGCTGGGACGTGACCGGCACGACCAGGGAGAAGGGCGTGCATTTCTGGGTGACGCGCGGGCTGGAGCGAGTCGAGGCGGACAAGATCAGCGCCGGCGACATCGTGTGGCTCGCGGGCCCGGCCGAGATCGGCATCGGAGACACCTTCTCGAACATCGAGGATCCCGCGGAGGCGCTCAAGCCTCTCGAGATCGAGGAGCCGACGGTGTCGATGTTCTTTCTCGTCAACACGGGACCCTTCTCGGGAAACGACGGCACCGCCATCATGCTGCGCCAGATGAAGGA
>JAFNGP010000137.1:0-129 GCA_017885175.1 bacterium | reverse complement strand
TCACGCACCGGGACGCGGACGGAAATACGCTCGAACCGATCGAGCAGCTGATCATCGACGTCCCCGGTGAATATCAGGGCGTTATCATCGAGAAGCTGGCGCGACGCAAAGGCGAGCTGCGAACCGTCG
>JAFNGP010000136.1:7877-10216 GCA_017885175.1 bacterium | reverse complement strand
CGGGCGAGCTTACCAGCCCGATAGCTGGTTTACAACCGGATAATGGGAATGTTCCGGGAACCTCACCGTTTCGGGCCGGAGAGGTACTGCATCAGGAAGATTTCCCGCGCGAGCTGGGAGCCCGGCTCCACGGCGGGTTTCTCCGGAACGAACACCCTGACCGCGCCCTGAAGGACCTCGATGTCCACCGGCGTCGTGCCGATGACGTCGCCGTCGGCCTGCACNNGATTCTGAAAAGGTACCGCGGATAATCGAGAAGGGTCTTCGTGTCCAGAATCCATACGTCGAGATGCCCGTCGTCGACGTGGATGTCGGGTCCCTGGGGAAACAGCATCTGGGCGAGTATTCCGCAGTTCAGGATCGCGACCTCGATCGCATGGTGCTTCTGCGAGACGCCGTCGACGGTGACCTCGAGGTGCCGGGGGCCGAATTCGAATATCTTGAGAATGGCGGCTCCGAGGTAGGCGATGAGCCCGAAGCGGCGTTTGTTTCCCCGCGTCGTGCCGCCCGCGACCGAGGCGCTGATGCCGATCCCGGCCACGAGCACGTACACGCGCGTGCCGATCCTCATCGCGTCCATCATCCGCGAGCGCGGGGTTCCCGCGATCAGCGCGGCCGCCTCGCCCGGGACGAGGGGGATATTGAGCTCGCGCGCGACCAGGTTCGCCGTTCCCGTGGGGATGATGCCGAGCGGGACTCCGCATCCGGCGAGGCCGTCGACGACGGCGGAAATCGTGCCGTCACCTCCCGCGGCGACGACCAGGTCGAAGCCCTCGCTCAGGCGCGCGCGGACGTGCGCTCCGAACGCATCCCCCTTGCGGGGCTCGTGGACGGTGTATTCGATGCCGGCCGCCGGAAAATACCGGTCCAGCGCCTGGAGCACCGCCTCGCGGACGGCGGGGGCCGCGGACGGATTCAGTATGACGAGAGCCTTTGCCATTGCGCGCTTCCTCGCTTATTGACGGGCGCCGGAGAGAAACGATCAATCCCCCTTCACGAGGAGCTTCTTCGCGTAGCGCGCGTGCAGGCGTCCGAGCCCGCGCGCCACATGAAGCGTGACGATCGCGAGAAAGAAGCCGCCCATGACGACGATCGGCATGGTCCACCCCGGCAGATAGTACGAGTGATGCTCCAGCTGCACAAAGGGAATGTTGAACAGGTAATGGAGAATTGGCATCGCGATGAGCGAGAGCGACAGGGCGATGAGCGTGATCATGATCGTGAAGTAGATTATGCCGAGCGGGAGCTGCAGGATCATGTAGAGAATCGCCGACCAGGTCGTGCGATCGCCGATGAGCGCCTTGAAGCCGCCCCACCATCCGAGATCCTTTCTGAAGAACGCGCTGCGCCGAGGCATCCGCTCGCCGAGCACGCCTTCGATGATCCTTCCCTCGATGAGCGCGATTCCCCGGGCCGACAGGAGAAACGCGGCCACGAACGGCAGGCCGACGATGAGAACGATGAGGCCCGCCGAGAGGGAGAGCCCGGTGATCGCCCACGTGAAGTAGAAAATGCCCGTCGCGAGCGAGAGAAGCATATAGAGGAGGGACGCGTAGGTGCGGATGTCTCCGAGCACTCCGAAGAACCGGCGCTCGCGCGGTTTCACGATCCGGGGGCCGGGAATCGCCAGCGCGTTCGGTGTCATGTTTTCCATCTCCTTATAGGCGGCGGCCACCTCTGCCGGCGCCCCGTAGGTTTCGACGATTTTTCCGAGCGCGGTTTCGGCGGCGAGGCCGGGCTCCGTTTCGAGCGCCTGCTCGAGCGCGGTCGTGAGGTGTTCTTCAGCGTCGGACAGGGCATCCTGGATTGTCGCGGGGTCGGCGCCAGCGAGGGCGGCCTTGAGCTTCGCCAGGTAATCGTCTATCGCGCTATTCATGGTAGATTCCTTTCAGGACTGAGTCGACGAAGCATTTATTCTCGTTCCAGATCGCGGCCCAGCGATCGAGGGCGGCGCGCCCTTCCCCGGTGATGCGGTAGTAGCGCCGCGGAGGGCCCGTCACGGAAGGCTCGACCGTGCTTTCGAGGAGCCCCGTCTTTTCGAGCGACCTCAGGACCGGATAGAGGGCGCCCTGCTTCATCATCGGCACGTCCTCGCTCCCCGCGTCGATGAGCTTCGCGATCTGATAGCCGTAGATCGGCTCCGAAGCGCGGCTCACGACGCTGAGAAGCACGAGCGCCGCGGTGCCGGCGTTGAGCTCCTTTTGAAACTTCCTGTCTTCTGTGCGCGTCGGATTCAAGGTTAAATCCCCCTATTTCATATCGACTATGTTATCAACATATCACTAGTGACATATTAATAATAGTACGTTGAAAAGTCAAGAAGGTTTCAGAATTTTCAA
>JAFNGP010000136.1:0-7751 GCA_017885175.1 bacterium | reverse complement strand
TCCTCGAGGCGCGCGACAAGGAGGCCGATCGATCTCGCCTCGTCGGCAAGCGCTTCGAACCGCGCGCACAGGCCGTTCAGGGAGCCGACGATCGCCCCGATCCGTTCGTCGAATGGATCCGGAACGGGAGCGGCGAGATCGTCGAGGATCGCGTCGAGCTCGACCGGGTTCGCCCGGGGCGAAGCGTCGACGGGCGCGTCGCACGCGGCGGAACGGCCGGCATATTCCTTCACCACGGTCATTCGTTGCTCGCCTCCGCCTTTCGGGACTTCGTCGATCTCACGCGCGCGTGGTGCGAGAGCATCTTTCTCATCCAGTTCATATGTTCCGTATGCCTGATGCAGGCGCCGGCGCCCGANNCGCACGATGATCGGCACGACCATGGCGGAAGTGAGCGACGGGTCCTTGTACTCGAGCCCCGGATATTTATCGTAATCGGACGGGCTGGAGAGGAGTATAGGTTCGCGGTGTTGAGCAGCATATCCGGCTATCCCCTCTCCCAGCCCCTGTCTCCTGTTCAATATTTCCTGCATGCCGTGCCCGCAGACCGAGCGGACGACGATCTCCTTCTTCGCCTCTTCGAACAGCATGAGGGAGGCGCGATAGCAGGAGAAGGTCTCGACGCAAATCGTCGTGATCCGATCGAAGATGTTCTGCAGGTTCGTCTCGACGCTGATGATCTGGCTGATGCTGCTGAGCGCGAGAACGCGATTGGAATGACGGCGGAGCCGCGCGTCCGCTTCCTCGCGCACGCGCTGGAGCTCCCTGTGCATCGCGATGACGTGCCGCTGCTGTTGCGCGAGGTAGCCGACGAAGGCGATCACGATGANNGCGTTCGTTCAGGAGCGGCGGAATGGCGGTGCCGAGCCCGACCGTCGTGAGGATGAGTATCCCGGCGAGCAGGAACCAGTTGCGCCAGATGTTCCGGTAAAATCCGCGGTCGTCGGATACATGCAGGCCTTTTCCGCGAGGTTTCGCCGGCCGGGGCGCTTCTGCTTTCGTGGTCGTCATTCCGGTTCTTTCGCTTATCGTTCGTGGTGTCGCCAGATGCGATTCGTTTTGTTCGCTCATTACAGTCGACGCACAACGCAACCGCGGTGCCAGCGCGCCCCGCGGGCGACTTTGGTCCCAACGGCGGGGCACGAGGCGCGGAGGCGCTTCATGCCGGTTCGCATCGACGCCGACGGATCGATCTGATAGTTAGCTTATAAATAATTTGACATGCACTGGTATCGCCGAAGGTGGACGCGTCCGCGCTTCTGCGGCGGATCTGCATATATGATAAGGCAATTTTCCGCTCGAACGCCGGCGTGCGTGTCCGGCATCGTCGATATTATAGGTAACAATACCTAATAATGTATTATTGGAATCGTCAGGCGCGCTCCCCTACGCGAGCGCCGCGCCGGCGCCCGGTTCCCGGGCGTCGCCGGGAAAGCCCGCCGGGGCTGCGAATATTTGGCATTCGCGCGAACGTCGGAGGCATGCGCGGAAACATCCGGAACGTCCCCGCGGCGATCCGCTCTGTGCCGAATTATTGATATGGGTGTCATTTCGCGGTCCGCCGTTTTCCGGTGTGCGGACCCTCGGGCCGCCGCGCTTCCGGCGGCCGAAAATAATCGGGCAATGGCCGATCCGTAACGCCCGGTCGGCGTTTTCGGAGAGGACGCTCCGGGACCATTTCTGACAAGTTGCCTTGCACAATGCCCTGTAATCGACCGCTCTTTATCGGCCGGGTGAGCGAATCCGAGTTTTTTCGGGAACCATTCATTATCCGCTTGCGTATATATCCGGTATGAATGTATATTCCGAACCTGAATTCTGATTCTGAACGTCGGTTCTATTTACTTGTTGTTAATATGCAATATAAGAAATCACAAGGAGTTGAGCGAAGAGAGCGCGAGAGGCTGCGCTGCAAAGAGGAGATCATTGCCGCGGCCTCGAAGCTGTTCGCCCAGCAGGGGATCGAGAAGACCAGCATGAAGCAGATCGCCGATGGAGCGGACATGTCGGTCGGAAAGCTGTATGCCTGCTTCCGGGGAAAGGACGAGATCATCCGCGAGCTGCTTCACGACTCCATGGGCTCTCTTCAGCGCAAAGGGGATGAGGCCTGCAGGGGAACGGACGATCCTCTCGAGCAGCTCCGCCGCAGGCTCCTGGCGGCCATCGATCATTTCAAGGCCCATCTCGATTTTCTCATGATCTATCACAACGAGAGCCAGATGAGCTGCGAGGGAATGATCCGGGAGCACATCGACGAGAACATCGAAACCATCGCGGAGCTTCTTGCGCAGGCGATCGACGACGGGGATATTCCGCCGGAGGACCCGTACGCGCTCGCCGCGATCATCGTCGGTTCGGTGCACGAGCTCATGCACGCGTTCGCGGAGCGCGGGGGCAAGGGCGCTCTCGACGACATTCCGGCGATCATCGACCGGATCATCATCAAACCGCTCGAAACGAGACGGGAAAAGGATTCTGGAATGGAGGGACGCTGATGCGAGCGTTTCTGACCGGGCGCCGCGTGTCGCTTTGTCGATCGAGCCTGCGGCCGCTCTACATTCTCTTCATCGCGATCGCGCTGGCGCGCCCGGCGGGAGCCGGGGCGCAGCCGCTGAGCCTCGAACGAGCGATCGATCTCGCCCTCAAGAGCGACGAGACGCTCCGGCAGGCCGCGCTCGGCGTGGCCGGGGCCGAGGCGCAGGTCATGCAGGCGAGATCGAACGCGTTCCCGCAGGTCTCGCTCGCGGGCCAGTACGGGCGCAACTTTCTGAAGCCCTCGTTCTTCCTCCCGGCGGCGTTCTTCGGAGAAGGAAGCGGTTCGGTGAAGATCGAGATCGGCGAGGACAACGATTTCGCCGGAGCCGCGAGCGTATCGCAGGTGCTCTGGGCGGCGGGGCGCGTGTCGGCGGGGCTCGAAGCGGCGAAGGAATATCTCGCGTCGTTCCGTTTCCGCGAGCTCGCGACGGCCGATTACGTTCGCTTCAGCGTGAAAGAGGCATACTACGGCGCGCTTCTCGCCGCCCAGATTCTCGGCATCGAGGAGAAGGCGTCCGCGGCCGCCGGGGAAGCGGCGCGCATCGCTCGGCTGGGTTATGAGCAGGGAGTCGTGAGCAAGTTCGATCTCATGCGCGCGGACGTCGAGCTCGCCAACAGAAAAGCGCCCCTCGTCAAGGCGCGGAACGACTTCGGTCAGGCGATCATCGTGCTCAAGCGCCGCTGCGGCCTCGGGGCGGCGGACGAGATCGGCCTTTCCGATTCTCTCACGGCGGCCGCCCATCCCGCCGGGCTCGATACCGTCATCGCCGCGATGCGCGCGGGGAGTGCCGAGATCAAGGCGCTCGAGCACGCGGCCGGCGCCCAGAGGCAATTCCTCCGCATCGCCAAGGCCGACAGGTATCCGATGCTGCGGCTCACCGGTTCGTACGCCGTGCAGACCCAATGGTCGAACCAATGGCTTCCGCCGAGCGATCTCATCGCGAAGAGCGCGGCGGTCCAGATAGGTCTTCAGATACCGATCTTCGACGGCTTGAGCTCCAAGGGAAAGATCGGCAAGGCGAAGGCGGACGTTCGCACCGCCGAGATCGAGCTCGAGCGCGTCGGACGCGACAAGGAGCTCGCGGTGCGGCAGTCGTACCTCTCCATCGAGAACGCCCTCATCGCTCTCGAAGGGCGGGAGGAATCGACGAAGCTCGCCGAGGAGGCGCACCGCCTCGCGCTCGTGAGGCTCGAGAACGGGCTTGCGACCCCGCTCGAGCGGCTCGACGCGGAGCTCGCGATGACGGCCGCGCGGGCGCAGCTCGCGGAGGCCCTCTTTTCCTCGAGAATGGCCCAGGCCTACCTGGAGCTCGCCGTGGGGAGCAGGAATTTCGGCGCCGTCGCCGGCAAGAGCGAATAGTCGAAGACAGCGGGCTTTCCGCCCGCCGGCACGCAGGAGAAGGAGTATCTATGAGCAATCCGGGAGGGAAAATGAAGGGCCGCGGCCGTGTGATTCTCTGGATTTCCGTCGGCCTCGTCGTCGCCCTGTTCGCGTTCCGGTTCTGGAGAGTGAGCACGAAGGAGAGCTACGCGAGCATCAGCTCGATCCAGGAGGCGGAGGGAAAGCCGGTGGAGGTGACAGATGCCTCGAGGGGGAACCTCGAAACGTGGACGAGTCTCTCGGGCACGGTCGAGGGATCGTTCCAGTACCCGGTGATATCGACGAACTCGATCGCCGTCACGGGCGTCGCGAAGAAGGAAGGGGATCGGGTGAAAGCCGGAGACGTCCTCATCCGCCTCGAGAAGGGCGCTCCGAATCCGATGCTTCTGTCGTATGACCGCTCCCTCGCGCTGTACGAGGACGCGCGGGCCGACGCCGAGCGGATGCGCTCTCTCTATAAGGAAGGAGCCGTTTCGAAACAGGTCCTCGACAAGGCGGAGCTCGCCCTCGCGGTCGCGAAGGGCGACCTCGCGAACGCGCGCGAGGGAACGAGCCTCGTCGCGACGCACGCCGGAGTCGTCACGAGCGTGCTCGTCAAGGAAGGCGAGATGGCGAATGCCTACGCTCCCCTCATGTGGGTCGCGCGCATCGACTCGGTCAGGGTGCGCTTCGATGCGGGGAGCACTCAGGCCGCGGAGTTGAAGGCGGGACAAAAGGCCGTCTGGAGCTCCGGCGGGAACGGCGATTCGGGGACCGGCACGGTGAGCCGGATCGACCTCTCGGCCGATCCGGAGAGCCACCTCGTGAAAGGGGAGGCGTTGTTCCCGAACCCGGGAGGAACGCTATTACCGGGTGCCGTGCTCTCGTTCAAGGCGCTCTCGGGCGAGCGGCGCAGCGTCATCAGGGTTCCGATCGACTGCATTGTCGAGCGGAGCGGCGAGGCGATCGTTTTTGCGGTCGAGGCGGCCGGGGATACTCTCATTGCCAGGCGGCGGGCCGTCAAAATGGGGCTCATGACCCCCGATGAGGTCGAGATCGTTTCCGGACTCGAGGCCGGGGACCGCGTCGTGCGGTTCGGCCAGACGCTGCTCGAAGACGGCGACCGCGTGAAGATCATCCGCGGCGGGGAGGCTCCGGCGCGATGAACATCATCCGCATATTCGTCAGGCGTCCCGTTCTCACGACCATGATCGTCGTCGCCTTCGTGGTTCTCGGTCTCTATTCCTACGGGCGCATGGTCATCGAGCTCATGCCGAACGTGGAGTTTCCGTTCGTCATCGTGACGACCGTGTACCCCGGCGCGTCGCCGGGCGAGGTGGAGAGCCAGATCACGAAGAAGGTCGAGGACGCCGTTTCGACGATCGCCAACGTGAAGAACCTGACGTCCTACTCGCAGGAAAACGTCTCGCAGGTCTTCATCGAGTTCCAGCTCGAGACCGACGTCAATATCGACGCGATGGACGTGAAGGACAAGGTCGACGCGATCCAGGCGAACCTTCCCGAGAACGCCGAAAAATCGGTCATCAGCAAGTTCGATTTCTCCGCGTTCCCGATCATGGAGCTCGCCATCGCCGCCCCCCGGCCTCTCGAGGAGATCTACAGCGTCGCGGACAAGGTCGTCAGGGACCGTTTGAGCCGCATCANNCCTGAGCCTCATGGACGTCATGGGGGTCGTCGCCGCGAATAACCTGAACGTACCCGCCGGTCACATCACCCGCGGGGCGAGGGAGATCACGCTGCGCATGACGGGGGAGATCGAGAGTCCGCGGGAGCTCCGCGATCTCCGCCTGCCGCTCCCCGCGGGCGGCACCGTGCCTCTTTCGGAAGTGGCGAAAATCGTCGACGGCACCGAGGAGCTCAGGGAAGCCTCGACGTACAACGGAAAGCCGGTGATCGGGCTCTCGATCAACAAGCGCTCGGACGGCAACACGGTCCTCGTGGCCCGCGGCGTTTACAAGGCGCTCGACGAGCTCAGGAAAACGCTCGACAAAGATATCACGATCACGATCACGAACGACACGGCGCCCTTCGTGCGGGCCGCGGTGAGCGACGTGCTCTCGAACGTCATGATCGGTATCCTGCTCACGGCGCTGCTGCTCCTGCTTTTCCTCCATAACTGGCAGCAGACGGTCGTCGCCGCTCTCTCGATGCCCATCTCGGTCATCGCGACCTTTCTCCTCATGGACCAGGCGCACTTCACGCTCAACATAATGTCGCTGCTCGCGCTCGGCATCTCGATCGGAACGCTCGTCACGAACTCCATTGTCATCATAGAGAATATCAGCCGTCTCGTGCATCTCGGGATGGATCCCGAGGAGGCCGCCGTCAAGGGAACGGCCGAGGTCGCCGTGGCCGTCGCGGCCTCGACCCTGACGAACATCGTCGTCTTCACTCCGATCGCGTTCATGAGCGGCATCATCGGACGCTTCTTCCTCCAGTTCGGCCTCACCGTCGTGTACGCGACGATCTTCTCGATCGTCGTGAGCTACACGATCGTGCCGATGCTCGCGGCCCGGCTCATCAAGCCGCAGGCGGCCGACCGCGACGCGCGCGCGACGGGGTGGGGGGCATGGATCGAAAAGAAATGGGACAAGTTCTACGACGATCTCTCCCGGTCCTATCGCGGCGTTCTCGTTCGAATGCTCGAGCGCCGCAAACGCTGGATCCTGGTTACGGTCGCGATCTTTTTCGGCTCGCTCTTCCTTTTCCGCTTCGTCGGCGGCGAGTTCATTCCCCGCGTCGATCAGAGCATGGTCGTCGTCACGATCGAGCTTCCTCCGGGGACGAGCCTCGATCGCACGAAGGAGGTCTCCGCCCGCGTCGCCGATATCCTCCGGATGCGTCCCGAAGTGGAAGGGGTCCTCGTCAAGGTCGGGGGCTCGCAGCTCAGCGTCGAGGACGCCCAAATCGTGGCGAAGCTCGTCGACCGTTCGAAGCGAAAGCTGCACGTGACCAAATTCATCAACGTGCTCCGGCCCGAGCTCGCCGGGATTCCGGACGCCGAGATCATGCTCTCGACGGAGGGGGGCGCCACCGGCCCCGCGGAGGCCGATCTCGTCGTCGACGTGCTCTCGTCGAACCAGAAGGCGCTCGAGGCAGCCGCCGATTCGGTGGACCGGATCTTCCACGGCGTGCCGGGGCTCGTCGAAATACAGACGAGCCGGAAAGCCGGCAAACCGGAGATCGCGGTTAAACCGAGACGGCATCAGGCCGCCGACCGGGGATTGAACGCGCTCGCGATCGGGAGCCTCATGCGGGCCGCGTACGAGGGGATCAAGGCGGGCGTCTACCGGGAAAAGGGAGAGGAATACGAGGTCAAGGTGAAGTACGCCGAATCCGATCGCAGGGATCCGTTCTTTATCAAGGATATGCCGCTCCCGTCCGGCACGGGCGCGGCTCTGCCTCTTTCCGACGTCGGCGAGGTGGCCGCGGGGTTCGGCGAATCGCAGATCATGCGCAAGGACAAGCAGCGCATGATCCAGGTCACCGCGAACATCGCGGCGGGTTCCCTGAGCGAAGCCCGCAGGGCGTTCGACCGGGAGCTCGCGAAGATGGAGATACCGCCGAGCGTCACGGTGAAATACGGGGGTTCGGCCGAGATGCAGGACGAAGCGTTCGCGTCGATATTCACGGCGCTCATTCTCGCGATCGTGCTTCTGTACGTCGTGATGGCGGCGATGATGGAGAGCTTCGTTCATCCGATCACGATCATGCTCACGCTTCCCCTCGCGCTTATCGGCGTCGCCATGGCGATGTTCATCTCGGGCACGACGTTGAACATCTTCTCGCTCATGTCGGTGGTCATGCTCACCGGCATCGTCGTGAACAACGCCAT
>JAFNGP010000135.1 GCA_017885175.1 bacterium | reverse complement strand
ATCCATGGAGGAATGAGGAATATAGATTGCGCCCAACTCGGCATGCAGCTGACGGCCACTGCCGTCACGCCGCCTGCAGAGCACGCGGCGCGCCGGCCCGCCGGGGTGGCGGACGCGGCCGCAGCTGATGCCGGCGTTAGAAAGCTGAAGCCTGAGGATCATATGATATGAGTCATTTCCACACTGAGAGAAGGGATTGTTGATCTACGCGCAATATTTGTGATCGTTGCCGGGTTGCTGGCTTATGGCTGCGCAACGGCACCTCCTGAAAGAGCCAGTCGTGCGGAATACTCCCTTTGCTACGGCATCGATCAGGACGGGGCGCAAGAGATGGCAAAGGAGTGGCTCGATCGGGAGTTGGAGGGACGATATTATGTCCTCAACTGGGCACTCTACCGCGAGGGAGAATACACAATCACATATCCGGACGGAAATTATTACAGAACGGCTTGATGCCTTCTTAGTTGTTGGGTGAGGCCGCTACCGGTTCTTTCCGAGAGGCGGGACGATATGCTTTTCCAATTCTTGTTTCAGCATGGGAGCTTGGTTTCGGCGAAAGATATTACGCATGAGAAGACAATTCTTTTCTGGAGCGGTGCAGAATTAAATGAAAACATTCTCGGATTGAATGGAAGACGTGGATTGGGCTGGAATGCTCCGGGATCATCTACGAACGGAGGACAGAATGGACAGCAGATACGCAAGTGTCGGTTTTGTGACCTTCCTGTTCGGGATCTTCTGCGCGTATTGGGCGCAGACGACCAATCGCAATCCGTGGGCCTGGTTCTTCCTCGGGCTGTTCCTGGGGCCGATCGCCGGCGTCGTGCTGCTTTACAAGAACTCGAATGACCGCCGGGCGCCGAAGGCGTCCTGATAGGCGCATGCAGCCGGCACGCGGCTCCCGGCTCGGCGATGTGTTGAGCCTCGTTCTCCTTGCGTCAAGGTGAGGCTATGACCATCAAATCATTGCTCGTCTACCTGGCGCTCGCCTCGGCGGGCTATTCACAGGGCATTCCCTGGTCCAATTTTGAATGGAGCGGCGGGTCGATCGGGGACAAGGTGTTCGACCGGGCGGCGCTCATGGTGCCGGTGCGGCTCGAGCATAGGCCGGATATCTACTGGATGCAGCTCGACACGGGATGCAACGTCACGATGGTGTACCAGGTACCCTTCGCCCAGTTGAAGTACCCGGTTCGACGCATCGAGGGGCGGGACGATTTTATCGCCCTGAGCGGTGCGATCGGAAATTGTCCCTTCGACTCCTTTCCGGTGTTCGTGCGGGAAGACTTCGGCGACTCGCTTGGCGCGATGAAAGAGCGCGTTCTCATCGGTACGATCGGGCCGGACATGCTGGCCGGGAAAGTGCTCGTCATCGATTATCCGAACAGGAGATTCTGCCTCGCCGATTCGCTGGACGGCGAGCTCGAGAAGCTCGTTTCAAGGGCGAGCTTCGTCGATTTGCGGAGGCGAAACGACAAGCTCTTCATCCCCCTGCGGATCGGCGACCTGTATTCCGAGAATTTCTTTCTCGATACCGGCGCGAGCATGCTGCNNCGAGAAGAGCAACATACGAATCAAAGTGCCTTCGTGGGGGGAAGAGGTGTCCCTTGTGGGCGCTCCGGTCAAGGGGACGCTCACGATCGGAACGCTGCAGGTATGGCACCCCGTCGCTTACTTCGCGTCGACGGGGATCGTGGAGACGGACGGGCTTCTGGGGAACGCCCTCTTCTACGACGAGTACACGATTATCGTCGATCTCCGGGCGAACAGGTTCGGCATTCTCAGGAATCGACCTGATGGAACGCCATGAAACCCGCCGGCCGATACGAACGCATCTACGCGGTCATCCGCCGGATCCCGGCGGGGCGAGTCGCCACCTATGGACAGATAGCCGAGCTCGCGGGGCTTCCGGGGCACGCCCGCCAGGTCGGCTACGCCCTGTCTGCCCTGCGCGAACAATCGATGGTGCCATGGCACCGGGTGGTCAACGCGCATGGCCGGCTCAGTCTCGGCAGGGTGATCCCCGAAGGGGACGTCGAGCAGCGCATCAGGCTCGAGATCGAGGGCGTCGAGTTCGACGCGGACGGGAGGATCGCGCTCGGACGATTTCAATGGCGTCCCCCGCGAAAGAAGCGCACGCCCGGGGGGTAGGCCGCCCCGCAAAAATCGCTTGATTTCGCGCCCCGATCTCTGCTACATACAAGAGATATTTTGCCGAAGTCTCCAGCACTCTAAGAACGAATAATCGAAAGCCGCAGGATGGTATGAACAAGATTCTCGAGAAGGAATTCATTACTCCGTTCGTTTTCCGCATGAGGGTTGAAGCGCCCGAAATCGCGAAGAAACGCAAGGCGGGACAGTTCATCATCCTCCGCACCTGCGACGCGGGCGAGCGCATTCCCTTGACGATCGCCGACGGCAGCGCCGACGAGGGCTGGATCGAGCTCGTCGTGCAGGTCGTCGGCAAAACGACGAAGATGCTTTCGGCGCTCGAACCTGGCCAGGAGATCTGCGACCTCGCCGGGCCCCTCGGGAAGCCCACGCACATCGAGCTCTTCGGCACGGTTGTGATCGTCGGCGGCGGGATCGGCATCGCGCCGTCGCATCCGATCGCCCAGGCGCTCAAAAAGGCGGGGAACCAGGTGATCTCGATCCTCGGCGGCCGCACGAAGGACCTCGTCATCATGGAAGAGAAGATGCGCAAGACGAGCGACCGCGTCATCATCACGACCGACGACGGTTCCTACGGGATGAAGGGTCTCGTCACCGACGCGATCCAGAAGCTGATCGACGAAGGAGTCAAGATCAACCTCGTCGTCGCGATCGGCCCGCCCATCATGATGAAGTTCGTGAGCCTGCTCACGAAGAAGCACGACATCCCGACCCTCGTGAGCCTCAACACGATCATGGTGGACGGCACGGG
>JAFNGP010000134.1 GCA_017885175.1 bacterium | reverse complement strand
AGCCCGGCCGACGGCAAGTGGGGGCACGCTTCGTATGAATTGATCGCGAAGGAAATATCGACCGAGTTGGAGCCCGGACTCAACACGATAGATTTTCGCGCGGAGAATCGCATCGGGTTCACCGCCACGGCCTCGAAGAATCTGTTCCTGATCGGGCTCGAGTTCAACTCGGTGTACGCGATCCCCGCCGAAGGAATCATGCGGGTCGAATGGACGACCGCGGTGGAATTGTTCGGGGCCACGTTCGACGTGATGNNGATGCGCTCGGACCTCACGACGGGGGGGGCCGAAACGCGCCTCGCCACGGTATCCGAGCCGGACGGGATCGGCAACCGCCGGGCATACAGCTACATCGATACGACGGTGCGGGCGACGCACAGGTATCGCTACAGGCTCGACGGCAATTTCTCGATCACGTTCCGCGGCGAGAAACACGACTATACGTTCTCGTCGCATGATGCCTCGGCGACGGCGAGCGTTCCGGTCGGAACGGGCGTCGTCTCGAATCTGCTTCCCAATCCGTCGCGTGACCGCGTCATGTTCACGGTGAACGTGCCGAAGAGCTACGGCGGCGCGAGCGGAAACCGCGCGGCGGCGGCGGAGGGAGGCGCGTCGTCGGCGGGCTCGTTCGGCGAGGTCAGGACGCGCGTCGACATCAGCGTCTACAACGTGCTCGGCCAGCGCATCAAGAGCGTCTTTTCAAACAGCGTCTTCAGCGGCATCCTGACGCTCGCGTGGGACGGAACCGATTCGTACAGCGGGAAGGTTCCCGCCGGAGTCTATTTTCTGCGTGTCATCGCGGGGAACGAAACCGCGGTGCGGAAGGTCGTCATCCTGCGCTGAAGGCCGAAGTGCCGGCAATTTCGATTATTCAGGGAATCTTGTTGACAGCCGAAAGGAGACGTGCTATAAGCCCACCATATATGGTATGGGTCGGGCTCGAAAGCCACATCATGTAGGGCTTTGAAGCGGTTATCCCTGAAAGGGAGGGTGGACATGACGAGAGTGGATAAGGAGGATACACTACTTCAGAAAGATAAGAGCTACGTGAAATTCCATCGGTTGCTCGCGAAGGCGGAGGCCGAGGGCAGGCTGGACGGAAAGCATATGTGTCCCGTGTGCGGCATGAGATTTCTTTCGGCGAGGGAAGCCGACGAATGCTGCAGGATCGTTTCGCAGTAACGGCCCGCGCGGACGTGACAACTGTTTTGGGGGGGTAGGTCCGGTGACGCAGCGCAAAGTCAAGAACAAGAAGGATCACGGAAGAACCATAGAGCAGTTCTGCTCCGTGTGCAAGAAGACGTTCGAGATGCCGATTGTCGAGGAATCGGATAACCAGGACGTCCTCTGGCTCAATTGCCCCGGCTGCCGCGGGTACCTTCCGCACATGCTCAACCAGGAAGATATCGACGAGGCCGTGGAGAACGAGAAGGAAGAGGCCCGCGTGAAAGGCGAAGACCTCGCCATCGAAGATCTCTCCACGGAAGACGCGCGCGAATATCAGGAGGCGGGAGACTATCGCGTGGGAGAGGTCATCTACCACCGCTCATGGAACGACTACGGAAAGGTGATCGCCAAGGAGACCCTTTCCGGCCACCGGAAAACGATCGTCGTTCATTTCGTGAACCAGGGAAAAACCCGCTTGCTGGAGGGCGTGGTGTAGAAGGGCTGCCACGTGAGACTCGCGTCCTTCCTGATCTCCGTCGCCGTCGCGGCGGCGGCGTTTCCGGCCGGGCCGCTCGGCGCGACCGGGCTTTATACCGATCTCTTTTCTTTCTTCTCCCCGAGCGACTCGACGCGCGCTCTCGTCGTTATCCGGCAGAGCGAATGCGACCTCGGGACTCGGCGGGCTTCTCTCCTCACCGGCGATCTCCTGATCCGTCCCCGTCCGCGGTTCGCCATTCGGATCGGTCTTCAGTTTCCCGCGATTCGCGATCACGCGGGTATCCGGTACGGCGCGGGGGACCTGATGCTCCACGCGACCGCCCGGATCGCCGGCGATTCGGCCCGCGCATCGGGACTGTTCGCTCGCGCGGACGCGCGGATTCCGACGGGTTCCGACGCGCTTCGCCCGTTTTCGGACGCGTCGTTCGAAGCCGAGGGGGGTCTCGAGGCGCGCTTCGCGGCGCGGGCCCTCGCCGTGCGGGCGGCCGGGATCTATACGCTCTCCGTCGCGAACCGGCAAACGGCGGATTTCGCGAATGGCGGACATTTTACTCTCGCGGCTTCGATCGCCGCGGTTTTTCCCGCCGCGGGCTCTCTCGGAATATCCGCGTTTCTCGTCCGCTACGATAACGGGGAGGAGAGGAACATGTGCGCCCTTTCGCTCGGCCGCGAGCTCTCGCCGCAGCTCCTGTTCGAGCTCTCGGGCGCCGCGGAGACGGGAAGCGCCGGCTCCCGGGTCTTCGATTCGTGCCTTTCGGTCTCCTTCGCCTATCGTTTCCCGCCGCGCCCGCCCGCGCCCCGCTCCGATTCGACCGAACCCTGAATGCATATTGCAAATCCGCGCTGCTCCGATAGTTTCTCATGATAGAGCGAACGCATTCGAACGCCCCCGTCGTTTCGCGCGATTCGGGGCATACCCCTTGCGTTTGCCCTCGCAGAACTGGATGTGACATGCAACCGCGCCGAAAAGGACGTTGTCCGGTGTCGAGAGAATGTGCTCCTACCGCCGATGCAGGATGCGGGAAAACCCGAGCCGCCGCCGATATCGCGTTCATCATCGACGATGACCGGCTCATGGCGGCCCTTCTCGAGCGGCACCTCGCCAAGCGCGGCATCGGGGCCATTTGCTTCGACGATCCGGTGAGCCTCCTCGACGCGCTGCCCTCGGCGAAACCGGCGTATCTGTTCACCGATCTCGACATGCCCCTCATGCGCGGCACGGAGCTCGTCACCCGGGCCCGCGCGGGCGGATTCGGGGGCGCGATCGTTCTCGTGACCGCGTCCCGCGAGCGCGAGGATTTGATCGCCGCCGTCGCGAACGGCGCCGATGAAATTCTCGGGAAGCCCCTGAAGGACGCCGATCTCGACTTTCTCCTGGAAAAGATGCGCGCGCTCGCGCGGCGCTCCGTTTCCGCGGTCGCGCCGCCGCGGGATCTGTTCGAACCGATCGGCCAGGGGATCATCCTGCTCGACGAAGAGTGCGTCCCGATCCACGTGAACAGACGGGCGCGCGAGATTCTCGGCGCGGGCGACGAGCGCGAGGCCGGAGAGATTCTCGAACGCCGGAAGCTCGGCGCGCACATCATGAACGATCGCCGCGCCGGCGAATCCGTCGACTTCATCGACATCCCGGATCCGAGCGGAAAGGGACCGTCGCGCCTCGTCGGCTTCGAGATTCGGGAGTGCGCGGCCTCCCCCTCGGGCTGTTCGTACCTCGTGCTCATGCACGATTTTTCCGAATGGCGAAAGCTCGACGAGCTTCATTCGCGATTCGCGACATGCCTCTCGCATCGGATGCGGACGCCGCTCACGTCGGTGCGGAACGCCGTGATGATACTGGGCGAAAAGGAAAGACTCCTCGACAGCGCCGAGAAAGAACGGTTCCTCGACATCGGGTACCGCAACATCGAGAAGCTCATGAGCTCATTCGACGACCTCCAGAGCGCGTTCCTCGTCGAGGTCAAGGATATCGACGTCTGGAGGTCGCTGATCAGGATCGGCACGGAGCTCGGCGAAATTTTCGGCGAATTGGAAACGCGCGGATCGATCAGCGGATTCAAGCTGTATTCGCCCGATAGCGCGCTGCTCACCTGCCGGTCGCGGCTCAAGAAGTATATCATCACCTCCGTGGAAGCGATCGGAGAGTGGCTCGGCGAGATTCCCTCTATCGAATGCTCCGTCAGCATGAACGACGCGTCGGGCGAGGCGGGGGAAGAGCCGCTGCTCACGATATCGATCAGGCCGCGCGTCGGCTCTCGCCGCGGGCGGATGCATTTGAAGGATTATTGCGCGGAAGGGGACGTCCCCAAAGGATTCATGCTCGACAAATTCGCGCGCGCGCTGGACGGCGTTCACACGTCGACCGACCGGGACTCGTTTTGTCTCAGATTGCCCTTGAATCCTCCTTTCGACCGGGGAAAGGATCTCATTCATCCGCTTCATATGATGATCGAGCGTTCGAATCTCGATCGCATCCCGCTGCACATCGTTTCGACGCGAATCGCCGGAGCGTCGTCCGACGCCCGGAAATTCACGCGCCTGTTCGAGTCGAACCTCTGCGCGCTCGGCGGCAAGGACAAGTGGGTCGTCGTTCGGGGCTGGGAGCCGGGTAATTTCGACGTGCTTGTCGCCGGGGCCTCGCCCGAGCGCATCGACGACGCGATGGAGAGTATTCGCGAGCGATTCGCGCGCTGCTGCAGGGAGCGCGGCGAGGAGCTCTATCCCGCGATTCGCTGGGAGATCAGGTACAGCCACGAACCGGATGCGTCCGGCGAGCCCGTCGCATGCGCGATGCTCGAGACGCTCGTCTAGAGAATAATCAACGGGAGAA
>JAFNGP010000133.1:7226-7370 GCA_017885175.1 bacterium | reverse complement strand
GGCGATGCTCCGCCGCCAGCAGGCGCAGGCGATCATCGCGGCGCGCCAGAAGATCGTCGAGGGCGCCGTCGGAATGGTCCAGATGGCGCTGAAAGCGCTCAGCGACCAGAAGATCGTCACGCTCGACGAGGACAAGAAAGCGAC
>JAFNGP010000133.1:0-7144 GCA_017885175.1 bacterium | reverse complement strand
AGGTTGTTCGCGGCCCTCGAGAAGTGGGCCGCGGACGACCTCCGGAGCGTCAACGCCGAGATCGAATTTCTCCTCGCCGGCGCGGCGAAGAAGGCCGGGAGAATGAAAGGCGGCGGGGGCTGAGCTTCGCGCGACACCACGATTAGCGGGTGACGCTGATGGGGTCCCCGCGCGGCGCGCGCGATATCAGATCTTGTTCTGCTTCTCGAGACGCGCCACGATTCTTTCCATCTCCGTGATGAGCCCGTCGATCGTCTTGAAGGCCGCCTCCGACGGCGCCGGCGTCATCATGTCGACTCCCGCCCGCTTGAGCAGCGCGAGCGGATAGTCGCTCCCCCCCGCCCTCAAAAGGTCGAGGTAGCTCTCGACGCCGTCCTTGCCGGCGAGCGCCTTATCGGCGAGCGCCATCGAGGAGATCATCCCCGTGCTGTACTGGAACACGTAGTAATTCCTGAAGAAGTGCGGAATCCCGCTCCATTCGTTCTGGATGTAATCGTCGACCCTGAGGACGCCCTTGTCGTGGCCGTAGTACCGGCGCGTCAGCTCGAGATATTTCTCGTTGAGCCAATCGGGCGTGAGCGTGCCCCCCTCCTCGACGCGCCGGTGCATCGCGAGCTCGAACTCGGCGAACAGCGTCTGGCGGAAGATCGTGCCGCGCACCTGATCGAGATAGCTGTCGAGGAGATAGAGCTTGAAGAGATCGTCCTTCTCGCTCTTCAGCATGTGGCGCAGAAGAAAGGTCTCGTTGAAGGTCGACGCGATTTCGGCGAGGAACAGCGTGTAATCCGCGTTCGCGTAGGGCTGCGTCCCGCTCGCGAAGTACGTGTGCGCCGCGTGGCCGAGCTCGTGGCCGATCGTGGAGACCTCGTTGTACTTGCCGTTGTAATTCATCTTCACGAACGGATGCACTCCGTACACGCCGCCGGAATACGCGCCTGTCTGCTTGCCCTTGTTCGGATAGATGTCGATCCAGCGATTGTCGAACGCCCGCTGGAGCAGGGCCCCGTATTCCTTGCCGAGCGGCTTGAGCGATTCGACGATCAGCGCACGCCCTTCGTCCCACGTGTAGGTCCGATCGACCGATTTCACGGCCGGGCCGTATATGTCTTCGTAGCGCATCGTGTCGAGGCCCTGGAGCCGTCCCTTGAGCTTCAGATAGCGGTGGAACACGCCGATGTTATCGTTCACGGACTTGATGAGCTGATAATAGACGAGCGTGTCGATCCCGTCGCCGTCGAGACGCGCCTCGAGACAATCCTTGTAGTTCCCGACCTGGGCCGCGAAGAGATGCCGCTTCATCTCCCCGTCGAAGAGGGCGGCGAAGGTGTTTTCGTACTGTTTCCGGTTCTGCCAGTAGGTCCGCATGACCGCGGTCCGGTCGGAAGGCTCCTTCGATCCCCGGTGCCGGTAATACATCGCGTTGTTGAGCGTTATCTCGCTGCCGTCGGACAGCTTCACCTCGGGCGCCGGCATATCGACGTCGTTGAGCATGCTCGAGGCTTTCCCCGCGGCGCTCGCGAAGAGTCCCGTTCGCGAGACGATCTGCTGCTGATCCTCGGGCAGGATGTGCGCCCGCTGCCGGAGCGCATCTTCGATGCCGAAACGGTATGGAGCGAGGCGCGGCTCCTCCTTGAAATAGGCGGCGAGCGTTTCGCTCCTCATCTTGAGCAGGTCTTCCTGCACGAAGGCGAGCTTGACTCCGAGCTGAACGAACAGGGACTGCAGCTCTCCCTTCATGACCTGATACTTCGAATTGCCCAGGTCGACGTCGCTCTGAAACGCCGCGTATTTGAACAGCTTCTCGCCTTTCTGCCTGATCCGGTCCGCCAGCTCGTAGAGATCGGCCATTTTCGCCGCGCTCTCGGTCCAGCCTTTTCTCTTTTCATCGACAAGGGGGATGAGCTTCTCGAATGCCGCTTTGTCCTTCAGCCAATCCTCGTACGTCGCGTAGATATCCTCGACCCGCCAGGTGTACTCGACGGGAATCTCGGAGCGCGGTTTCATGGAGTAATCGGGAATCTCCTTTACCTTTTCGGCCGCGATAGCGTGCCCGGAAAATAAAAGCGCGAGCGTGAGCGTCGCGACGAAGATCGCGTGACGGGACCTGAACATGGCGCCTCCTCTTTGCCGTTCGGCGGACGAACGATCGTTATCCGGTGAGAGCGAAAAAGAAGCTCCAAGATCGGGCCGTGCCCGGGCCTTCATCGAAGCAGCCTCTTCTTCATGCTCAATCTACACATTTTCGCGTAATTAGTTTCGTCGCGCGAGCGAATTCTTCGAATTCGGAGAAAGATGGCGGGCAGCCTCAGTCCCCTCTGATATAGATCCCCTCTATCTCCTCCGCCGACTGCCACGGTCTTTTCGGAGTCCACCAGCCGAGGATGTCGTGGTCGAATCTCAGCAGGAAAGTCCATTTGTCGCTCAGCACAACCGTGACGGGAGCCCCCTTCGGTAGCGAATCCATCACCTCGGAGCAGCTCTGGTCGCTGAAGATCTTGATCCGGTCGAGGGTCTTCGTTTCCAACCCGACGTAATAGAACGGCTGCTTCACCTCGCGCAGGTTNNCCGTCGCCGGGCGCCTCGAAATCGAGGCCGAAAATGGGCGGACCGAGTCGCCGCGGCCCGTCTTCCTCGATCAGGCTTATGATGAATCCGGGATCGGCGCTCGCGCCCTCGGTGTATTCGACGAAGAGCGTATCCGCGCTTCTCGCAGACAGGCGGAGCTTCGCGACAATGAATCTTACGAAGTCGCCTCCGCGGGGAATGGAATCGTTGACCATCGTGGTAAGGGCGGGCACGTAGTGAATGAAGACGGGGCCGCAGCAGTTCTCGCTCCCCCCGATACCGAGCGTCGCGAGCCCGTCGCCGGCGGCGAGAGCCGGCGCGGCCGATCCGCAGGCGAAAATCGCCATCGCCAAGAGGACGCGAACCATGCCCGCACCTCCTTGCGGAAAGCTAATTGCGTCAAAATTCATTCTATATCTTCGACGAATATCACTTTCGCCACGCCGGAGAGCGCCTTCCCCATATGCCGGTGCTCCCGGCCGGGCGGGATGAAGATGCCGTCTCCCGGATTGAACTTGAAGCTCCCCCCGTCGAACGCGATCTCGAAGCGGCCCTCGAGCAGATACCCGATATGCCCCTTTTCGCACCAGTGAGGCTCGAGATCCCTCGTGTACTCGACGAGACGGAGCCGCCGCGAGCCATGCGTCACGGCCTTGAACCGGACGCCCTTCACGGGCGACTGCCATGGGAGACTGTCGAATTCGATAAGATAATCCATCGCCGCGCTCCTTGCCGATATGGCACCTTGGAAACGTTTCTCTCGTTTGCCAAAACTATATGATATTTCGAACTTTGCGTCGATTGTTATTATGTTCTCCGAGCGAATCATGGAATCTCTTTCTCAAAATAATGTAAAGCTGACTTGACAAATCGCCGTTCCGGATTATATTGGTAATGTAAAGCGTGCTTTACAAACAGAAAGGAGCTCGCGCATGAACATCAAGAAGAGAGAGGTCATCCTGCCCGTGAGCGTCGCCTTCCTGTGCATTTCTCTGCTGCTGCACGGCAGAATTGCGGGCGATTCGTCATGGGGCAATTTTTTCGAAGGCGTTTTTCTGGGAATGTCCCTCGCGCTCGCCGTTTTCGCGATTGTCCTGGGCGCGCTCGCGAGAAGCCATGAATGACAGGGTCGCGAACAGCGTCCGGGAGCACCGGAAGAACGCGGGGCTCACGCAGGAGGATCTCGCCGCGGCGATGAAGGTGTCGCGGCAGACGATCATCTCGATCGAAAAGGGGAAATACGTCCCGAGCCTCCCCCTCGCCCTCAAGCTCGCGCGTTTCTTCAAATGCTCCACGGACGACGTGTTCGCGATCGAGGAAGGAGAATGATATGGGAGCCGGCGGTTTCTTCGCCAATTTCTTCGGATTGAGGCGGGACGCGACGCCCGACGAACGGTTTATCATGCACCGTTTCAAATCGACGCGCCTCGCCGAGCACGTCGGGACTAACATGATATTCGTGCTCTTCACGTATCACGCGGTCGTGAGCAAAACGATCCGGTGGGATCTTCTCAGCGTCATCGCCGCGATGGCCGTCGTGAAGGTATGCGCGCTGCTCTATTATCGAAAGACAAACTGAAACGAAGGAAGGAGTCCACAATGAAACGCGTATCGATCCTGATGCTGGCGGCGTTCCTCGCCGTCGCTCTCGCGCCCCCCGGCGCCGCCTCCGCGAAGAATGCGACCGTGAAGTCGGCGGACGGCGTTCCGCTGAGCTATACCGTTCAGGGCAACGGAGAGCCCGCAATCGTGTTCGTCCATTGCTGGTGCTGCGACAGAAGCTACTGGAAGGACCAGATTCCCTATTTCGAGAAGAAGCATACGGTCGTCGCCGTCGACCTCGCCGGCCACGGCGATTCGGGGCTCGGCCGCGCGGATTGGACGATCGAATCCTTTGCGGCGGACGTCGCCGCGGTCATCGAGGCGCTCAAGCTCAAGAAGGTCATCCTCGTCGGCCATTCGATGGGGGGACCCGTCAGCCTCGAGGCTGCGAGACTCATGCCCGATCGCGTGATCGGCGTCATCGGCGTCGACACGTTCCAGGACTTCGGAGAGAAGGTCCCCGAGGCGCAGCAGAAACAATGGCTCGCCGCCTTCCAGGCGAATTTCTCGACGGTGACGGATCAGTTCGTGCGGAGCATGTTCGCGGCCGGCGCCGACTCGGCGCTCGTCGAACATATCGCGTCCGACATGGCCTCGTCCCCGCCGGAGGTTGGAATCGGAGCGATGAAAAACATGCTGCGCTACGATCCGGCCCCGGCCGTCAGGGAGATCAAGGTTCCGATCCGCGGCGTCAACGCGGACAAGTGGCCGACGAACGTCGAGGGAAACAAGAAGCTCGCGGCCTCGTTCGACGTGAAGTTCATGCCGGGGCGGGGGCACTTCGTGCAGCTCGAGGATCCCGCGACATTCAACAGGCTCCTCGACGAGACGATCGCCGGAATCGTGAAGGGAAAATAGCGCGCCCTGCGCCGCGAGCGGCCCCGCGCGGCGGGCGTCGCTACACCGCGAGCTCTCCGCGGAGGATCGTGACGGCGTGCCCGCCGAGAAGGACGCGGTCTCCCGCGAGACGCACGCGGACGACCCCTCCCCGCGCGGAGGCCTGGTACGCCTTCATCTCGGTTTTGCCGAGCTTGGCGCCCCAGTAGGGACCGAGACAGCAGTGGGCGGAGCCGGTCACCGGATCCTCGTCGACTCCGACCGCCGGAGCGAAGAATCGCGACACGAAGTCGAATCCCGCGGAGCTCGCGGCCGCCGTGATCATCACCCCGCGGGCCTGGATCTTCTTGAGGCGCGCGATATCGGGCGCGCAGTCCCGCACGATCTCCTGCGATTCGACCTCGACGAGGTAATCGAACGCGTTCCGCCCGACGTAGCGCGGTTCCACGCCGAGAGCCTCGATGAGCCCTTCCGGCGCCGCGGCCGTCTCGGCCGGTTTCGCGGGAAAATCGAGCTCGATCAGGCCGCCGATCAGCGCCGCCGTCAGAAGCCCGCTCTTCGTCTGAAACCGCGCCGTCGCCTTCGGCGCGAGGTCGCCGGTCTCCCAGAGAATGTGCGCGCTCGCGAGCGTGGCATGGCCGCAGAGCTCGACCTCGGCCGCGGGCGTGAACCAGCGAAGATCGTAGCCGTCCCCTCCCCGATAGAGAAACGCCGTCTCGGAAAGATTCATCTCGCGCGCGACGTTCTGCATCCACGCCTCGTCGCGCGGTCCCGGGAGAATGCAGACCCCCGCCGGATTTCCCGCGAACGGCTTCTCCGTGAAGGAATCGACCTTGAAGATATTCTCGCTCATTCGAGAGCCTCCCTCATGCGGGCTTGCCTCCTCGCTGAAACTTGAACCGCATCTTCGTGCCGGGGTCATTCTCCGTTCCGCTCCGGCTCCCCAGCCGCTTCTCGAGCCACGATACGGTTTCGGCGGGACCCTTGAGCTTCGCGCTCCAGCCGGGGGCCGGATTTTTGAAATAGACGTCGTAGCGAAGCGTCACGACCCCGTCGAGCGTGTCGAACGTTTTGTCCGCGCCGTACGTCTCCTGGAAAAATATCGGATAATTGTAGCCGTCGGGAAGCGGTGCCATCTCGTCTCTATCGAGGTGTTTCATGATCGCGCCGCTGAGCGCCGCCTGGTGCAGAAACGTGCGGGCGCGCTCGTCTTTCTCGCATATCCCGGCGAGAACCGGATCGCCATACAGAGCGGAGAAGGCCTCGGCCCACGCGTTCAGGAGCCCGCGCTCGGGTCGCACGGCGAGGAGCCCCGCGTTGAAATAGGGGCGAAGCGTCTTTCCGTCGGCCACCGTCTTCATCGGAAAGACGGCGGATTCCGGAACCGACAGCTTTTCGTAGACGCGGCGCCAGAGCGCGTCCGGCTCTTCCGAATAGAGAGAGCCGATGTTCCGATGCATGACGGGGCGATAGCCGAGGCTCTTGCCCCGGACGAGCATGAGATCCCTCGGCTCCCTGAGCACGACGGTGTCCTCGTCCATCCAGACGAGGATCGAGAAGGCGCCCTTCGCCGCGGCTTCGGCGCGCGCCGCGGCGAACACCTTTCCCGCATAGGGAACCTCGCGCGCCTCCCGGGGCGCGTCGCTCGGCCTCACCTCCGCCCCGAGAGGGGCAAAACTCTTCACGAGCTTTTCCTGCGTCTTCAGCAGGCTCGATGGCGCATAGATCCAGACCGGCGCGTCCGCGAACCGGCCGCCGAAGGTCCGAACGCTCTCGACGAGAATGAGCGTGTTATGGAGCTGCTCCCCGTCCCCGGCGTACGAGGCGAAGACTACGGGGCGCGCCGCGCCGAAGAGACACGACCCCGGAACTAGCATAAGTATCGCGAGAATCAAAGCCACGTTCCTCATCAGCGGTCCTCCTCGATGAAATGNNNTTTGGGGCGCCGCGGCCGAATGCGCCCACCACGCTTCGTCCATTGGACCCCACGAACGGCGCCCCACTGGTAATACACGCGCCGCGCACTTTTTGTTCCAGGTTGATTGCGCCGAAAATGCGATCAGAACGAGCCGTGTTCCGTCCGGGCGATGATCTCGTTCTGGAGAACGGCGCCGAGATCGCAGAAATAGTCGCTGTAGCC
>JAFNGP010000132.1:3883-7663 GCA_017885175.1 bacterium | reverse complement strand
GCCCATTCCTTCCGCGACGGGAAGCGGTGGTGGAACCTGCGCTCCGTTGAAGCGTACTGCCGGCTGATCGAGAGTGGAGAGAACCCGATCGATGATTCGGAAACGCTGGGGGACAACGAGATCGCGCTCGAGATCCTCTCCCTCGGATTCAGGACCCGAAACGGCGTGCCCCTCGAGGCGCTGCGGCGCTATCCGGACTGGGAACGCATCCTGGAGAACCTTGTCGACGTGGAATTGGTTACGATCTCGGGCGACCGCGCCGCGCCCACGGCGAGCGGATTCTGCGTCGCCGACCGGCTCGCCGCCGCCTTCGCCGGATAGACGAAGCGATCAGCTCCACGCGACGCGGCAAGGGAAGACGAGGATGAAAATGCCGAGGAGCAACGCGAACGCCCCCGGCAACACCTGCAGGGTCGTCCTGGTCGCCACGTCCCATTTCCAGGTCGCGGCGTTGAAATCCATGCCGAGCACCGCAAGCGTCTTGTCGGTATTCGGGTAGAACATCGGCACCATCGCGGTGATCCAGACGCCCCAACGGTCTTTGTAGGGACCGCCGTTCACATTTCCTGAACCCGTCGCAAACACCTGATAGTCGTCCTTCGTCGCCTCGTCATAGATTTGTCCGGGCGGAGAATAGTCGGCGGAATCCGAGGATTCGGAATCGACGAAGAAAAATATCTTGCCGTCCGGCCTTTGCCCCGTCAGATAGATGAAGCGGCACTTGGGGGCAACCTGGTGGATCAGGGTGAGCTGCTCTTTGAGCCTCCGGTAATCGCTCGAACGCAGGTCGGCCTCCGTGCCCGAAAGCGCGACGACATTCTCGATATCGACGGCCTGCGCGACCATTTGCGCTTGAAGGAAGATATCGCCGCGCATCTGCCGATCGACTCGATGCGACGTCCAACTGATGAACAGCCCGCCGGCGACCAGGAGCGCCACACCCGAAGCGACCTTCAGCCAGCACGTGACTGCGCTTCTGTTATTTGATTTTGGCGTCATGTTGGATCTGGCGCCGGGCGGAGTGTGCTCCGCATGATCGGCCTTACCGCCGGGCGATGCCTTCTGCGGCGATTGCTTCAACCGCCTATCCATGGAACCGTCTGCGATCGTGCGGTTCCGCGATAGTGCAAGGATCCTGTTCTTTTCAATTACCTGATTGCATTATTCTTGAGCGCCGCCGAAGCTGAACCAGCACCAGGCTGCTACGCCGGCGGTCGCTTCCCCCGCCGCCAGCCCGGATATCGGGAGGCTGATCGAAAGCTGATGCGTCGTATTGGGAATTGCAATGCAGATGCCGGGAGCGACCGCCAGGTCAAAAGTCCCATCGGCGGAATCGTCCCCGAAATCATATCCTGGATTGATCTCTATGTAGGGAAATAGCATTTCGGGTATCGCCTTCCACACCGGCCCGACGGTCGCGCCCGCCCACGGATTTACGGTTGTGGGATTGTTCTTTGTATAGAACATGGCGTTTGCCTCGAGGGCAAAGACGTCATTTTCCCAGCAGAAATGGTATTGCGGTCCGGCGTAGAACTGCGCCGCGCCTTCTTCATCGAGCGTGACACCCACTTGCAGGGCGGCAATATTGTTTTTGCCGAAATCAAACCGCGGCATTATCCAGGAGCTGTAATAGGGATTCGCGTCGGGAATGCTGCTGAGGCCGTAGAAACCCGCGAGATTCGCATAGACATCCAGATTATCCAGTATCCCGCAGGCGATAACGAGATCCGCGCCCGACGCGGCCCGATCCGAAAAGTTTTCCAGATACAGAAATGGATTCAACGCCAGCGTCTTCGCGCCGGTCATGGTCGTGTAAGCCGAGTAGGTATACGCCGGCGCCGATCCGGCGCAAATCAGTCCGACCATGATTGTCCCGGCGAGAACCCTAAAAAGGGCGCGGGGATTGTAAACGCAGTTATCAGTCATGGACGTTATGCAACGACGTTTAAGAATCGCTCACCCCGGATCGATCGATCAATGCGCCCGTTTTGTCCTCCGTTGGCAGGCGCCCCGCCTGGTCACGCTTCGTCCGCGCGGGCGGCTACCTCGAAGACACTCCCTCTCTCGATTCCCTCACATGCTCCCGGTAGGAATACACGGTCGCGACGAGCGCCGCGAGCAGCACCGGCGCGATAACGAAGTAGATCGCATGCGAAGGGAATGCGATCCCGCCCAGCGACAGCACGCCGGCGATTTTAAACAGGGTCCCGCCCAGCCGGTGCGTCTTGTCCCACACGAGGTCGCTCGTCAGCGTCCACGGCGTCCTGATGCCGATGAACATGTTCCGCTTCGCGCGTTGCAGCAAAACGCCGCAGAAGAAGAAAAGGATCGCGAATCCCGGCGCGAGGAGCCTGATCATGACGAACCGGAGGCCGAGGTTCCATGCGATCGTCAGGAGGTACAGGTAGAGCAGAAAAAGAAAGAGGAGAATCATGAATCGCTCGAAGTGAATCCTGAACGTCTCCATATTGTGCTTGAGCGGATCGGTGCGCGGAATCGCGAGAAAGAGCAGAAAAAGCCCGGCGAGGATTATCGGCGCCAGGAAGAGTCCCCAGAAACGCGACATGAATCCGTCGACCTCGCTCCTGACGTTCCAGTGCGAAGCCATCTGCGCGGGCATCCTGTCGTAGAGCACGAACCCGAGAATGAATGAAATGATCACGATTGCGAGCACGACCCATTCGGCTGTTCGCATTTTCATCGCATGTCCTCCTTTAGATCCTGAACGCCCCCGTATCGATCCATTCGCTCTTGAGGAGCGACCACCAGTCGTCGGCGAGGCCTTCGAGCACGTACTCGTACGGAAGCCATCCGTATCCCTTTTCCCCCCACTCCGCGCCCCACGAGTTCTTGACCAGAAGCGCCCCGACGGTTTCCTTCCCCCGCGGAGAGGCGTTTCTTATTTTCATACGGTCGTCGTAGCCGACGGCCGCGACCGCGTGCCCGCCGACGATCCGTTCGCCGGAAACGGGAAACGGCACCCGGCCCGTCGATCCGGCCTGCTCGATCGAGCTGTACACGGTGAATCCGAACATCGACGGAAGGGCCGCGGCGAGATTCGTCTTTATCCGGGCGAGAAGATCCGCCGCCGTCGTTCCCGGCACATCGAGGCGATAGTAGCTGATCGCATGATAGCTCTGCGCGAAGGCGTAGCAGAATGCCGTCGGCTCGACGTCGAAATCGGCCTCGCGGTAGGGCCAATGCTCCTCGGGAGGCGCGCCGAAGAGAACGAGCGCGCCCATCGTCGTCCTGAGAAAGGCGCCCGTGTCGCCTTTCGAGCCCATGAGATTCCGGGTCGCCTTGTAGAGAAAGAGGCGGGAGGCGTCGATGTGTTTCCCGAAGGCCTTCCGCTCGAAGTATTCGACGAGCGCCGCGGCCGCGTTCGCCGTGCATGAGCCGAGCGAGCCCTGATCCTCGACGGGAGAGCACGAGCCCCTGAGATCGACGGAAAGAGGAAGCCGCTTCTTCCGGGTTCCCCCGACGCCCGCCTTGGCGAGCATGCCCTTGACGGAATCCCTGCCCCCCGCCGCCGCGAGCCTCGGGCTCGTCTCGTCATGCGCGACGGAGTAATCCCTGAAATCCGGATAGTCGGGAAGCCAGCCCATGCCGTATCTGCGAATCGAATCACTCATGTCCCGCTCCTTTGTTCGGCGACGCGGACGATCCTCCCCCGCACCGGCGCCGCGCGGTCCCCCGTGCGAGGGACGCGAAGACGCCGGCCACGCTCAGAATCGCGAAGATGATAAAGGCGATCCTGATGCTCGTCAAGAACGCCCCGTG
>JAFNGP010000132.1:0-3868 GCA_017885175.1 bacterium | reverse complement strand
GCGGCTCGACGGAGCTCATGACCGCGTTCGTGTTCGGTGACGAGAAGAGCGCGAAGCCGAGACCGAGAAGCATGAGGTTGAGAACCAATACCGGCGTCGAGGTCCCGGCTCCCAGAAAGATGAATAAGAAGAGCGCCGCGGCGGTCAAAGCCATACCCGCGGACGCGACGATCCTCGATTCGATCCGGTCCGAGAGTCTCCCCGCGAAGGGGGAGAGACCCGCCATCACGATCGGCTGCGATACGAGTATGAGACCGGCGCTCTGCGGAGTGAGCGCCTTGATGTACTGCAGGTACAGGCTCATGAGAAACGTCACGGCGAAGCTCGCGCTGTAGTTGATGAGGGCGGCGAGGTTCGAAAAGGCGAAAACCCGGTTCCCCGAGAAGAGCTCCATGTGGAGGAGCGGATTGGCCGAGCGAAGCTCCCAGCGAACGAACGCGACGACGCCGAGCGCCCCCGCGAGCAGGAACCCCGCCCCGGCGGGCGACGGAAGCAGCGAGAATCCGTACATGATCGCGGCGAGCGACGCGACGCTGATCAGGGCGCCGGGGAGATCGAACCTCTCCCCGCGGGCCTCCGCCCACTCCCCCTTGAGCTTTCCGACGACGAGCGCGATCACGGCGAGACCGATCGGCACGGTCGCGAGAAAGACGCTCCGCCAGCCGAAATGCTGGGTGAGGATCCCTCCCGCGACGGGGCCGATCGAGAGCCCGACGTAGACCGCCGCCGTCGTGAGCCCGAGCGCCCTTCCCCGTTCGGCGGCGGGAACGATGGAGGTCACGATCGCGACACCGGTGGAGAAGGTCATCGAGGCGCCGATCCCCTGCAGCGCCCTGAGCGCGATGAGCTGCGGCGCCGAAGACGCGAAGATGCAGCATGCCGAGGCGATCGTGTAGATCGTCATGCCCGCGAGAAAAACTCTTTTCCTGCCGTAGATATCGGCTGCCTTGCCGAACGGAACGAGGAACACGGCGGCGGCGAGGATGTACGCGGTCGCCACCCAACCGAGCGCGACCGCGGTCATCGAGAATTCCTTCCCGATCGTCGGGAGCGCGATGTTGACCGCCGACGCCGTGAACGGCGTCACGAAGGAGGCGATCGTCGCGACGAGAAGTGCGATTCGCTTGTCCATCACCGCATCGAGAACCCGTGAGCGCCGATGCGCTCCCCGAGGCTCCAGTATTCCCCGTTCACGTATACGACGAGCGGCACTTTCGAGAAATCGACGCGGTCGTTCGAGACGAGCCGCGCGTCCGCGCTTCGTCCGACGATCTCGCCGACGAACATATCGTGGACGCCGAGCGGCACGATCTGTATCACGCGGCACTCGAAATTGACGGGACATTCCGCGACGATCGGCGCCTCGACCGCCGATCCGTCCACCGGCGTGAGGCCGGCGCGCGCGAACTTGTCCCCGTCCCTCCCCGAAACGACGCCGCAGAGATCGACCTGCTTCAGGATCTCGCGCGTCGGAACGTTGACCGTGAAACAACCGCTCTCCTTGATCATCCGGTGGGAGAACCGCGACGGCCTGATCGACACGTGAACGACGGGCGGATCGGAGCAATCGACGCCGGTCCACGCGATCGTGAGCACGTTTCGCCCGAGCGACCGGTGCGCGCACCCGACGAGGACGACCGGCGTCGGCGAGAGCATCTGCGCCGTGCCGAACTTCACCTTTTCGATCATTGAAACCTCCCCCGAGCGCTCAAACGAAAGCCCCCTTCGCGCTCGACGAGAAGGGGGCTCGATCGACGGTTCGATGGAGACGGCGCCCGGCCTTGTCACCCGCATTTCGAGAAGCCGCATTCCCTGCAAACCGCGCAGCCTCCCTCGTGATCGAGGGAACCCCCGCAATCGGGGCAGAAGCCCGCGATCTTTTCGCCGTAGCCGCTCGACATCTTCACGGCTTTCTTCCCCACGGGGGTCTTCTTCTCGGTGAGGTAACGCTCCATCGCCTTCGCGATCGCGTCGCTGCACGAGAGAATCATGCCCCCCTTTTCCCAGCCCGGATTCGGGCAGCGGACGCCGTGGAGCTGCTTGACGATCGCCTTCGGGTCCAGCCCGGCGCGGAGCGACAGCGAGATGAGTCTGCTGATCGCCTCCGCCTGCGACGAGGAGCATCCGCCGGCCTTGCCCATCTGCGTGAAGACCTCGAAGAGACCGTGCTCGTCCTCGTTGATCGTGACGTAGAGGTTGCCGCAGCCGGTCGTCATCTTGCGCGTGCTCCCCGCGATCACGGAGGGACGCGCCCGCGGCGTGAGGAGCGACTCGTCGATGACCGCGAACGTCTTCTCCTCGGCGCGGTTCACCTTGCCGATATTGAGCACCTGCTCGGTGCGGCTTCCGTCCCGATAGATCGTCACTCCCTTGCACCCGAGTTCGTACGCCTGCAGGTAAACCTTCTCGACTTCCTCTTTCGTCGCGCTGTTCGGGAAATTGACCGTTTTCGAAACGGCGTTGTCCGTGTATTTCTGGAACGCGGCCTGGACCCGCACGTGCCAATCGGGCGTGATGTCGTGCGCGGTGATGAAGATCTTGCGCCACTTCTCCGGTATCTCCTCGATCCCCTGCACGCTCCCCTGCTGCGCGATCTTCTTCATGAGCTCGTCCGAGTAGAATCCCTCGCGCGCCGCGATCTCCCTGAACAGAGGGTTGGCCTCGACGAGCTCGTCGTTGTCCATGACGTTCCGCACGAACGCGACGGCGAATATCGGCTCGATGCCGCTCGAACAGCCGGCGATGATGCTCAACGTCCCGGTCGGCGCGATCGTCGTCACCGTCGCGTTGCGCACCTTCGGGGAGCCTTCCTTGTCGTAGACGCTCCCCTTGAACGAAGGGAAGGTGCCGCGCTCCTCGGCGAGAGAGACGCTCGCCGCGCGGGCCTCGCGCTGGATGAAGCCCATGACCTCTTCCGCGACCTCGAGCGCCTCTTCCGAATTGTACGGAATCTCGAGCTCGATGAGCATGTCGGCGAAACCCATGACGCCGAGGCCTACCTTGCGGTTCCTGAGCGTCATTTCGCGGATCTTCTCGAGCGGATAGCGGTTCATGTCGATGACGTCGTCGAGGAAGCGCACCGCTTTCGCGACGATGTCGCCGAGCTTCTTGAAATCGACGCGCGGCTTGCCGCCGGCGCGTTCGACCATGTGCGAGAGGTTGATCGAACCGAGGTTGCACGATTCGTACGGCAAGAGCGGCTGCTCGCCGCAGGGATTCGTGCTCTCGATATCGCCGAGGTGCGGCGTCGGGTTGAACCGGTTGATCCGGTCGAGGAACACGACTCCCGGCTCGCCGTTCTTCCACGCGAACTCGACGATCATCTCGAACACCTTGCGCGCGGGGATGCGGTCGACCGCCTCGCCGCCGTGCGGATTGACGAGCGTGTAGGCGCGGTCCTCCTTCACCGCTTTCATGAACTCGTCGGTGACTCCCACCGATATGTTGAAATTGTTGAGCCTCGAGTTATCGCGCTTCGCCGAGATGAAATCGAGGATGTCGGGATGATCGACGCGAAGAATCGCCATGTTCGCGCCGCGGCGCGTGCCCCCCTGCTTCACCGTTTCGGTCGCCGCATCGAAGACCGTCATGAAGGAAATGGGGCCGCTCGAGATCCCTTTCGTCGTTTTCACGACGTCGTTCTTGGGGCGGATGCGCGAGAAGGAGAATCCCGTTCCCCCGCCGCTCTTGTGTATGAGGGCGGTATGCTTGATCGTCTCGAAGATGCTTTCCATCGAGTCCTCGATGGGAAGAACGAAGCAGGCGGATAGCTGCTGGAGCTCGCCGCCCGCGTTCATGAGGGTCGGCGAGTTGGGCAGGAAATCCAGGGACGCCGTCATCCGGTAGTATTCCTCTTCCCACTGCCGGC
>JAFNGP010000131.1:323-6806 GCA_017885175.1 bacterium | reverse complement strand
CCTCCCGGCACCGTGAACGGAATCACGGTCGACGGATTGAACGGATTGGGATGATTCTGGTACAGGCGGACGTTCTGCACCGGCACCATGATCTCTCCGGTCGTCAGCGAAAGATCGCTTCTCCCCTCCGCCTCGAGCCGGTACCGGTACACGAGGCCCGCTTCGGCGGTTCTGTCGACGTAGTTGATGACGCTCGTCTGTCCCGCCCGGAGGCCGGAAACGAGAATCTCGAAGTCCCCTCCGCGCCTCTCGCGGTACAGGTTCCACGAGGGAACGTCCGGGTACACGGACCAGTTGAGCTCGACCATGTCCTCGAGCAGGCGGTAAACGCACGTGATCTGCTCGACCGCCGTCGCCGGGATGAATTCCTTCCAGCCCGAGTTATATATGTTCCCGTGGAAACCGTTCCACTGCATGCATCCGTTGTAGTACGCACCTTTGAGATCCCATGCGTAGACGTTGGCATCCCAGCAGGTGGTGGCGAGCTCGAGATCGCCGTTGTAATCCAGATCGCCGACCATCGGCGTGCCGCGGATAAAGCTGCCGAGCTGTATCGGGAAGCCCGCGATAGGCTGGCCGTCCTTCCTCCATGCGTTGAGGCGGCCCGCCTCGCAGCCGAGGATGATATCGAGACTGCCGTCGCCGTCGATATCGGCGATGATGGGAGACGATTCGCTCGTGCCCGTCGCCGCGTACGGCTGCGGCCATCCGGGAAAAGCGACGCCGTTGTACCGCAGTATGTAGCAGTTCTTGTCGAGCCCCGCGATCACGATCTCGAGCTTGCCGTCGTCGTCGAGATCCGCGAGCGCCGGAGAGGGACAGATCGTCCCCGTGTTGCTGTAGATCCACACCGGCCAGCCCGGCATCCAGGTGCCGTCGTGATTCAACGCGTACACGCGCGCGTTGCTGCTCTGAACGACCATCTCGAGCTCGCCGTCCCCGTTGATGTCCCCCACGGCGGGGCTCGCCGTGATATTGGCGCCGGTTTCGACGACCTTCACCGGCCAGCCGGGCACCCTGCTGCCGTCGCCGTTGAGGCAGTAGATGCTGTCGCTGGGGGAGCAAACGATGAGCTCCGAGACGTCGTCCCCGTCCATATCGGCCATGGCCGGAGTGGACATGTGCCACGTTCCCGGATTCTTCGTCACGAAGAATACCCCGTCGGTCGCCGGATTGGCGTCTCCGTCGCGGACTTCCGTTCCGTTGTGGTGCCACGCGTATACCTTGCCCGAAACATCGTACGCGAAGATCTCGAGATCGCCGTTTCCGTCGATATCGCCGACGACCGGGCTCGCCCAGCACAGGTAGCTCGTCGTTTTCGGCCACCCCGGCAGCGCGGCGCCGTCCTTGTTGAATATGAATATCTGCTTCGTGTTCCATGAAGCCCCGACGATCTCGAGCCCCGGCACGCCATCGAGGTTCGCAAGGGCGACGGTCGCCGTAAAGCCGCTTCCGAGGGTATTGAAAACGCCCCAGGTGAGCGGTTGGCTGTCCCCGTCGCGCACCTCGATGCCGTTGCCGTGCCACGCATACACGTAGTCCGATCCCGCGACGACGTCCGGCCGCCCGTCCCCGGTGATGTCTCCGATCTTGACGCTGCTCGCCGTCTCTTTGCCCATCTTGTTCGGCCATCCCGCGAGCTGGGGCGGACTCGTCGTGGCGGTCTGCTCGGCGCTCGCCGGACCTTCGTTGCCGCACGAGTCGACAAGCGTGATCTTGTAATAATAGCGCGTGCTCGCCGCGAGCCCCGTATCGCGATACAGCGTGAACCGGATGAGATCGCCGTTCGCGCGCGTGTACGGCCCCCCTTGCGTTTGCGAATGGTACACCTGGTACCGGTACGCTTCGAGCGAATCCGGTCTTCGCCACGTCGCGTGAATCTCGTTCGGACCGTAGCTCGAGTTGAGAACGATGGCCTTGGGCGAGCCCGGCTTGCGAAGCTCCATCCGCTTGGTGAACACCTTCCCGAACCGGTCGACCGCCTCGAAGGTGAAATAGTTGACCTGGTTGAGGTTCCGCTCCGAGAGCACGAATCCTTCCCCCTTCGCGGCGCCGAGAAGCGGGATATTGGCGTAGCTCGACGTGCTGTCGACGATGACGATGTCGCTGTCGAGGGAATGAATGTGCCCAGTGACGCCTTGCGCGGCGCCCGTGCCGAAGTTTTTCAGCGAGATCTTGAGGAGAAAATTCTCCCCCTCCTCGANNAGCTCGATCGCGGGCGCATGGACCGCGAGAGCGAACTTCTCCGACCAGAAACCTCCCGTCGAGTCGCGCACGTCGATCGTGAATTCGATCGAGTGCATGTCCGGCGTCGAAGCGTCGACGATGAACCGCATGGGATCGAGGCCGTACGCCTTGGCGCCGGCCGCGAGATTCGGGTAGATCGACGTGCTGTCGATCACCGCCACTTCGGGATCGGTCGAACGGACGATCGCATAGAGCTTCGCCGCCCCCGTCTGGCCGGTGTTCTTGAGCTCGATCTGAAGATTGGCGGTCTCCCCCGCGTCGAGCGCGCCGTCGTTATTGCCCACGATATAATCCTCGATCTTCGTCTTGTTCACCCTCACGTACGCGGGCGCCTGCTGCGCGACCATGATCGAATCGCGATAGGTGCGATGATCGAGTCCCGTCACCGTGACGTAGATCGGACCGGCGCTCTTGCAGAGAAACGCGGGAAACGTGATCGTTCCGGCGGGACCGGTCGCCGCGTACGCGTAGTCGTCCCCCTTTTTATAGAGACAGACCATGGCCGAGTCTGCGGGCAAGCCCCCGCTTGTCACCCCGATCGCGATCGAATTCGATCCGAACACGGCGGTTCCCGGTTTCGTCACCGCGTAGGTCTTCACGCTCCCCTGAAATATGCAGAGCTCGGGGTCGCCGAGATAATTGTAGATGAAATGCGTCCACCGGTCCGCCGTCTCTCCGTATGCGCTTGCCGTGAACGGCTCGCGGGACAGCGTCTGGAGCTTGCCGAGCTGAACGACGTTCTGCGTGAATAGGAGGCGATAGTATTCGTCCAGGTACGGGCGCGAGGCGCTCGGAAACGCCGACCTGCTCGATCCGGTGACGGCGAACGCGCCGCCGTTCGGATTGAGGAGGAAATACTCCGCGAGACAGTCGGTGTCGAAAGCGACGTTCGTGCAGCTCATGAGATACATCGAAAAGAGCTTCTGCCCGTTCGAGAGATTCATCGCGTCGTAATTGAGGATGCTCCCGTCGCCCACCGACATGTTGTACTTGTACCCGTGCCCCGTGTGGAGAATCTGATTCACGCCCGCGGACATCGAATCGAGCGCGATGGCTCTCGAGAGCGGGAGCGCTCCCGCGTAGGCGGGGTAGTTCTCGTACAGGCGCGCGGTGGTCACTTCGGGATTGCCCGCAAGATAGTTGTTGTATACCGACTGTTCGATCTCCGCCCCGTCGAGAATGATCTGGTCGCCGGGATGGTAATCGGACGGAAACACGACCTCCGCGAGCATGAGAAACTTCGCCTTCGAAGCGGTCTCCGTGGGCGTCGAGTAATTGATCATCTTGTTCACGAGGACGGTCGCCTCGGCCGATGTCGACGCCGGCAGCCGCCCCAGGTAGACCTCGGCGTACAGGTCGCAATTGTCCCCTTGGTCGGCCGCGCTGTGAAACGCCTCGCCCCAGAGCGAATCGCCGTCGGCGTTCCAGGTCCCGTCGAGGCACGAGTAATACATGTCCGTCGGGATGAACTCGCCCGTGTAGAAGGTGACGAAACCGAACCGGGCCGGGATCACGTCGGTATCCCCTCCGAGGAGCACGTACTCGACTCCCCATTTCGCGTACGCGTCGGCGATGAAGTTGCGCAGCGTTTCGGCGAGATCGGCGCCGGAACGGCTGTGCTGGGTGATGTATTCGACGGTGCGCACCACCGCGGGAATTCCCTTCTTCGTTTTCCAGTCGGCGAGGCGCTGGAAGGCCGGCGCCATCGCCTCGTTCGTCACGATGAGATACTTGACGTCGCTTCCCTCCATGCTCGGCTCGTAGCTCGGGAGAAACGCCCTCGTTCCCGGGTCCACCTTGATCTCGTCGAACGAATAGGAGCGAGCCATTTCGGGATTGATGCACATCGCTTCGACGCTCTTCCGCGATTCATCCCTGAATCCCTCGATNNCGCCCGATTTCATGTCGTAGCGAATCGGGTATACGGCGAACTGGGCGAGCCGGTATCCCCGATAGAAACCGGTTCCGAGGTGCCGCACCCGCCAGGCGGGGAAAACCGCGTCCGCCTCGCCGCCCTGCGCCCCGTCCATCGCCAGCCCCAGCTTCTCGCCGTCGTCGCGGTAGCTCCCCGAGAAAAGGGCGAGCGGCTTGGCCGGCGCCACCGATACCCGGTCGAGCACGTCGATCCGGTACGATGAGACTTCTTCGCCCTGAGGCAGGAGAACGCTCACGACCCGATAGGGAAGAGCGGGATAATCGAAATACTCGAGGGTGGCGAACCCGTCGACGGCGATACGCACGCGACCCGCCTCCGCGTCTTCATATTTCAGCCGGGAGGGTTCCAGGTCGAGTGTCCAGGATAGCGTCGCGCCCGACACGGAATGAACCGGCAGGGCCAGAAAAATCATGAGGGAGAGGAGCGCGGATGAGATCCGTCTCATTGATGATACCCTCCTGCTTACATACCTTCGTCCGAGGCAGTGAATTAAAAAGGCGTCTCAGAGAGACAATAGCAGTATGACCGAATGGTGCAGCTCCTTTGATCACGTAGCCCCTGGTCATCTCGAGAGAGAGGAGCGCGGAATCGACTACGGCTTAATTGTACACCAAATCTAACTCTTTGTCAAGACTGGTATTTATCTTGCGAATACTACTCATTATCGGAGGACCGCATTTCCCGGCCCGCGGCGTTTTTCGCGGTCGTATCGCCTTTATTTCTTCGCGAGGACTATCGCTCCCCCCTTCCAGTCGGCCTGGATGGCGTCTCCTTCGGCGACGGCGCCTTCGATGACGAGCCGGGCGAGCGGATCGAGGATCCATTTCTGAATGAGACGCTTCAAAGGTCTGGCGCCGAACTCGGGACTGTACCCGTGCTCCATGAGGGCGTTTCTCGCGGAGGCGGCGAGGCGAAGCGAGAGATTCCTCTCCGAGAGCCGCTCGTTGACGGCCGCGACCTGCAGGTCGACGATCTTCAGAATATCGTCCCGGCTCAAGCGACGGAATACGATCGTTTCGTCGACGCGGTTCAGGAACTCGGGCCTGAAGAACGAACGCAGCGTGTCCGTCATCCGCCGCGCGATCTCCTCTTCGCTCGCGTCGTCTCGCTCCTTGAGGATCTGGTTGCCGAGATTGGAGGTCATGATGACGATCGTATTCTTGAAATCGACCGTGCGCCCCTGCGAATCGGTGAGACGTCCGTCGTCGAGGAGCTGGAGAAGGATGTTGAAAACGTCCGGATGCGCCTTCTCGATCTCGTCGAAGAGAACGACCGAATAAGGCTTCCGGCGAACGGCCTCGGTGAGGTAGCCTCCCTCCTCGTATCCGACGTATCCGGGCGGAGCCCCGACGAGCCGCGAGACGGAATGCTTTTCCATGAACTCGCTCATATCGAGGCGGATCATGCTGTCCTCGTCGTCGAAGAGGACCTGGGCGAGCGCCTTCGCGAGCTCGNNCGCCCGTGGGCCCGAGGAATATGAAGGATCCGAGGGGCTGCCCCGGATCGTGGAGCCCCGCCCGCGAGCGCCGCACGGCGTTCGAAACCGCCGCGACCGCCTCCTCCTGCCCCACGACGCGCTCCGCGATGCGCTCCTCGAGGTGAAGGATCTTCGAACGCTCCTCCTCGAGCATCCGGCTCACGGGAATGCCGGTCCATTTGCTCACGATCCCGGCGATGTCGCTTTCGCCGACTTCTTCCCTGAGGAGACTGCCTCCCGTTTCCTGCAACTCCTTGAGGCGCTTCCTCGCGTCCGCGAGGTTCTTTTCGAGCTCGACGGCGACGCCGTAGCGGATTTCGGCCACGCGCCCGAGATCTCCCGAGCGCTGCGCGACCTGCTCGTCGGTCCGCGCCCGATCGAGTTTCTCCTGGAGCTCGCGGATCGCGCGCACGGCGCTCTTCTCGTTATCCCAGCGCGCCCTGAGGCCCGACGCCTTTTCGCCGAGATCCGAGAGCCGCTCCTTGACGCCGGCGAGGCGCTCCTTGACCTCCGCGTCGTTCTTTTCCTTTTCGAGCGCCCGTTTTTCTATCTCGAGCTGGGTGATCTTATCCTGCATCTCGGCAAGCTCCATCGGCATCGAATCCATCTCGAGCCTCAGGCGGGAGGCCGCCTCGTCGATGAGGTCGATCGCCTTGTCGGGCAGGAACCTGCCCGTGATGTAGCGGTGCGACAGCTTCGCCGCGGCGACGAGGGCGTCATCGACGATACGCACGCCGTGATGGACCTCGTACTTGTCCTTGAGCCCCCTGAGAATCGCGAGCGTTTCGTCGACGCTCGGCTCGCGGACCAGGATGGGCTGGAA
>JAFNGP010000131.1:0-252 GCA_017885175.1 bacterium | reverse complement strand
GGTGTGGAGCTCGTCGATGAAGAGAATGATCTGCCCTTCGGCGTCCGTGATTTCCTTTATCACCGCTTTGAAGCGCTCCTCGAACTCCCCGCGGAATTTCGTGCCGGCGACGATCGAGCCCATGTCGAGGCCGAGGAGCCGTTTCCCCTTGAGGCTTTCGGGAACGTCGAGCGCGGCGATGCGCTGCGCGAGCCCCTCGACGATGGCGGTTTTCCCGACGCCCGGTTCCCCGATGAGGACGGGGTTGTTCTT
>JAFNGP010000130.1:10970-11101 GCA_017885175.1 bacterium | reverse complement strand
CTCATCAAGGACCGGCCCAACGTCATCGTGCTGCGCACGTTTTCCAAGATCCATTCGCTCTCGGCCGTGCGAATCGGCTACTCGCTGTCGCACGAGGATGTCGTCACGTGTCTCCACAAGGTGCGGCAGCC